>CAMOYS010000048.1 GCA_946630435.1 uncultured Caryophanales bacterium
GTGGACATCAGCATGGACATTTGTCTGGACATTCTTTCTATAAAATACAAAGCAAAAACCATAAGCAACATTTTCATAAGTCCATCTAACATTATTTTCTTTACATAGTTCATTCATTCTTTTAAATCCTGTTCCAGCTTTCTCAACATCTTTGCATCTAAATAAAGTGTCAAGAATTAAAGGATTTCTTTTCATTGAAGGTATGTCTTTTTCTATATAATCATATGGAGATAAATCAAATGGAAATGATAGTTGGATAAATGGGGCTTTAATATCGATAGCCCACCAACTTGTGAGGCATGATAATACATTTTATCATCCATTATCCGATTATCTCCCAATACCCTACTTTTCTAAACCCCATTCTTTTAATGAGTCCTTTATCTTTAAGCTGTTTTAAGTTCTTCTTTACTCCAGGTTCAGATAAACCAGTTTTAATCATCAGTTGAGCAATAGTAATATTCGGATTATCTCTAATTAATTCAACTATTTTATCTTCTGTTTTATTGGTTACTTTATTGGATACTTTATTGGATACTACTTCAAATGCATTAACATTGATACGGTTGAACGGGATGGTCACTGTTATTCTGTTCTTTTCAATCTTGATTGCGTCTTTTCCATATACTCCTACTATTTTAGGAACTCCTCTTCGTCAAACAAAATAGGTTTTTGATTAAGAAAAAAAGATGATGGACTTGTATCCGCTAATAATAATTTTTTCTTCATCCTCAAATTCTATTATTGTTTTGCATCTTTCTTTTGCTGTTCTAGTTTTCCCACAACCTTTAGGCCCAACAATTTGAATGGCATTGAAAGCTTTGCTTCTTAAATCTAAATCTTTATCAATGATTCTTTTAATGTAATCCATAGTATTTTTCCTTGGCTATAAAACAAATTATGCTATCAAAATAATCAATAATTTTCGGAATTATCTTTGCATTTTGTTCGGATTTTTCCAGCACATTTAAACACTTATAAAAGAAAGAATCACATTAAGTGATTCTTCTTTCTATCTAACATGAAACGGATTTTTTCTAAATAAGGCTTCAAGTCAATTGTTATCCTAACAATTTACTATCGCAATAAATATCCGTGTTCGTGTAGAGGGTTGGTTGGTGATGTAATCGAGACTCGAACCGAACACAAGAATTATTAGACTTTGAAGAGTCATTTTTTATATCTTTCAAGAAAAATAACGGTTTTAGGTTGTTTTATTTATTTTTTAGTGGTTTGAAAGTATTACTTTAATTTTTCAGTAGATTTAATGGAATAACAAATATACCATCAGGTCTTCTAAACGCCATGCCATTTGCCACCACAATCGCCATAAATGAAGGCTTAGTATATTTAGGATCCAATTTATCCATGAATTCTTTTAGTTTCTTCGCGGCATCTTCAATTAATTCTTCACCACCAAGTTTTATTTCAATTGGAGCCCATCTACCATCTTCAAGATGGATGACAGAATCACATTCTAGACCATTCTTATCTCGATAGTGTCTAACAGTCCCATCTAATGTTTCAGCGTATATTCTTAAATCTCTGACCGCTAAGTCTTCAAAGAATAGTCCAAATGTATTTGCATTAAGCAACAAATCATTAGGAGAAATGCTTAATGCTCTACAGGCGATAGAAGTATCAACAAAATGCCTTGTTGGAGTGGTTCTAATAGTCGTGCTGCTTCTTAAATTTGGACACCAGGCTTCCATGTCTTCAACAATGAACAATTCCTCAGCGATATTCAAATAAGAATCGAATGTCTTAATATCCATAGTACTACGACCATCATTTTGAAGATCTTTTAAAATAGTTGAATAGGCAGCTTCAGTAGAAATGTTGCGCGCATAGCTCTTTAATAACATTTTTAAGTAATCTGGATTCTTGTTCTTATATTTTGGATTCTCACTATTTTTAAAATTAAATAGTCCGTTGTAATAGTTTTTTGTAACATCTAAAGATACTTCTCTATTTTTCATAACGGACATAGGCCAACCACCACGGCAAGTTAAAAAAGCCATGTCACTGAGTGAAAAATCATCATTTTGATAAAAGAAAGATGAATCTGGTTTATCAAATAAATCCGCTAGCGAGATAAGGCCTTTTGAATCGCCCGACTCATATAATGACATCGGTCTCATTTTTAAAGGAGCAATTCTTCCAGCACCAGAATGATGAATTTTATCTGTATCAGCAGGGGTTGCACTTCCGGTTAATAAGAATTCACCAAAATCTCCATCGTCATTAACTTGCTTTCTCACTAAATCCCATATTTGAGGAACTGTTTGCCATTCATCAATCAGATGTGGTTTTTCTCCAACTAAAGCAAGTTTTGGATCTGCTTGAACAATATTAATAATATCTTCAGTAATAAGTTCTATTTTGCTTTTTGAAAATAGGCCACAAGTAGTTGTTTTTCCACAAAATTTAGGGCCTTCAACCGCAACAGCGCCTGAAGATTTTAATAATCTTTCAATTCTTTTTTCAATTAATCTTGGCCAATAATCTTTCATAACAATTATCCTCATCTATATGGTATCTCTATTAAAAATAGTTTTCAAGCAAATTACCACGATTGTCCAATTTCGTTTCCCATAATTGTCCATAGTCAATTCCTAGAAATGTCAAATGAAATTGCAAAACCTTTATAAAAGAACATGCTTAGATAATAGAAAGTAGGAGGATATCTATTTATTTCTTTATATATAAGGATTTATAATTTAAAAAGTATGTCACGTAAGACCACAATTTATGATATAGCGAGATATCTTAAAATCTCCCCTGCTTCTGTTTCTTATGTTATTAATGGAGTAGATAAAGTCTCTAAAGAAACAAAAGAAAGAGTTTTAGCGGCGATTAAAGAACTAGGCTATAGTAAAGACACAAATGCGGTTTATCTTTCTACTGGTAAATCTAATACAGTAGCCTTGTTCCTTCCATCTGATGATCTTTCTATTGCCTTTTCCCAAAACCCATTCTATGGAGAGTTTCTAGGTTCTTTTATTAAAAGGATACAAAGAAAAGGGTTTGATTTACTTATTGAACCATTAATTGAATCTAAAGACTTTTCGAAATGGCTAAGAGGAAAGAATCTAAGAGGGATTATTACTTTAGGTAAGTTCCCATTAGATTATTTTAAAGCAATTAAATCCTTAGATATTCCTTGTGTATTAGTAGATGTTTATGAAGATTATGCGAGTGAGTACACTACTTTAAGGATTAATGATAGTGATGGAAGCTATATGGCTACTGAATATCTAATTAATAACGGTCATAAAGATATCGCCTTTTTAGCGGGAGATATTGAAACTTCTGAGATTGATAATAGAAGATATCTAGGTTATAAGGCTGCGCTTAAAGATTATGGTATTGAACTAAAAAAAGAATATATCTTTATAGCAGAAGCAACCTTCGATGGAGGTTTAAAAGCCTCTAAAGAAATTATGGAAAATAAGAATATCACCGCTTTAGTTTGTGCAGCGGACATTTTAGCGATGGGAGTAATGAAGGGATATTATTTAGAGAATAAAAGAATCCCAGATGATTTAAGTATCATCGGTTTTGATGATATTAATTCTGCGGAACTAGTCTCCCCTGCTTTAACGACAATTAAGCAAGACATTATGGAAAAAGGTCGTTTAGCGTCTAAACTCCTCATCGATTCCTTACTTTCAAACGATAGATCAATTAAACATTTAGTCATTCAACCAAAGCTCATTGAAAGAGAATCGGTGAAGAAAATAAATTAAGAATTTTTCTTAATAAATAAACTTTGTTTATTAATTGGTTAACAAGTTAACCGGTTAACTTAATTCCTTGTTTTAATTTTTTTGTGTTCCATAATTAAATTAGCGATATATTCGAGGAATTTATATGAAAACAAGTTTAAAAAAATCCCTTCTTTTCTCATTATTATTTTTAGTAAGCGCTACCACGAGTGCGTGTGGAGGGAATAATCCTTCTACTTCTACTGATAGTTCTACTAGCTCTACTTCTTATATAGAACCAGAACCATCAGATTATTATAATGAAGAGAATTTTATTAAAAGCACTAAAGAAGTTAATCAAACTAAACTTGTTACATATGAAGGTCCTTCTATTTTAAAAACTTCTTCTAAAGTCGGAGTGAAAGTTGAAGGAGAAGAATTATTTGTTTATGAAACTAGAGTAAATGATCGAAGAAAATTCTCCTGGGATGTACCTAGTGAAAAAGCTCCTTATGTTATCTTTGATTTTGAAGGTAAAGTTCATGTTGAAGTTACAGTTAAAGAAGAAGTAAGTATAGAATCTGCTGTAGTTAGACCACTTGTATATGGAATAGTTCCAGTTATTAAAGAAAAGACGATTGAATTTGATCTTTCTTATAACGGAAACTATGTAGTGGAATATAACGATAATTATCACACTGCTTTACATATCTTTGCTAACCCACTTGAAACTGAGGTTATGACTAAAGAAGAAGCAGACGCTGATCCAAATAAGATTTATATTGGCCCAGGTGTTTATAAAGCTGGTGCCTTCCCTATTAAATCTAATATGGAAATCTATTTAGCAGGAGGAGCCTATGTTTATGGTCAATTCTCCGGTGAAGATTTTGAAAATGTGAAGATTTATGGACGTGGAATTATTTCCGGGGAAATCTATCAAAGATTAACTCAATCTCAATACACCTTACCAGCGGTCTTCCGTAACTGTAACAATATTGAGATTAAAGATATCATGTTTGCGGATCCAGCTGGCTGGGCTATTACATTATATAAATGTAAGAACTCGAAAGTTAGTAACGTTAAGATTATCACCGCTAGACAAAATGGTGATGGAATCTCTATTCAATCATGTGAGCATATTGAAGTTAATGGTGGCTTTGTCCGTACTTGGGATGACTCATTAGTGGTTAAAAACTCCGATAGAGGCACCACGAAAGACATCAATATTCATGATGTTACCGTTTGGACTGATTTAGCGCAATCTATGGAAGTTGGTTATGAAACTAATGGTATCACCATGCAAGATATTACCTTTAATAACATTACTGTGGTCCATAACTTCCATAAAGCGGTTATCTCTATGCATAACTGTGATGATGCCGTTATCTCTAATGTGAAGTACACCAATATCACTTTAGAAGATGGACAAATGTTAGGAGATGATCGAACTGACTTAGAGAACGATTTCTTAATTGATTTTACTATCGCTTATAACTCTGATTGGACTAAGTCTGAAGGAGATAGAGGCGTTATTAATGGAGTGGAAATCTCTAACGTTAAAGTCTATAAGATGCTTGATTCTATAAGTGCGAGATTTTTAGGGGAATCTAATACTTCTAAGATCTCTAATGTTGCTATTAAGGGATTAAATATTGAAGGAAGAGATATTGCTAAACTTGAAGATTTAGATACTTCTTTAAATGAATTTACTGAAAATATCACGATTGAGACTAGTCCAAAAGTCTTAGGTAGATTCTTCACTCTTCCTTACTTTAATAATATTAATAAAGAAAAAGTAGTTATTAAGAAAGCTAATATCATTCAAGATGGAATGCTAGTTCCTGAATTTGCTTATCAACAAGGTGGTCTACCATATATTGGACCTAAAGGTAATATAAATACCGTTAACACAGTCACTCATGGCGCAGGCACAAAAGTATCCACCCCTGTTGATGATGGAAGTGGCGAATATTCGAAAGATAATTATCCAAATACAAACTTAACTGATGGTAATACTTCCACTCTTTGGACTCATAAAGACTTTAAGGGTGAAGAGAATGAATTTATTGGTTTAACGATGGAATTTGCTAACCAAGCCACCATTGGTAAACTCCGTATTAAAGGTGACTTAAATAATAGCTATTACTTAACTTATTCAATTGAAATCTGGGTTAAAAGACTTAAATCAGATGGTTCAATGAATGATAAATATACCCGTGCTTCTGGCGCGAAAGATTATGAAATCTCTCCAGTTAACGGAAACGCCGTAGATATTATTCTTACCACTCAAGTTTATGGAGGTATTCAACTTCGCTTATTTAGAAGTAATGGCTTATCCGCTCCTAAAAATTATGTCATTTCCGAAGTTGAATTCTATCCACCTTCTTTAACCACTAATAAAGCAGTCGTAGATTCTAGTGAACATAATGATGTTTATAACGTTGAGAAAGCTGTTGATGGTGATCCAACCGGTACATCATATTATGAATCTAAATCTTTACCTGCTCATATCGTTATTGATTTAGGGGAAGTATATCAGATTTCGACTATTGTTTTATGCTTACCGCCATCTTTAAACTGGGCGGCTAGAACCCAAAATATCGAAGTATTAGTAAGTGATTCTAATGTCGCTTATAGTGCTTCTACAACAACATTTACCTCAATAGTAGAAAGAACAGATTATCTATTCGATCCACTTCAAGGTAATAGAGTGACAATAGAGGTTAATCCTACAAATTGTCGCTACTTCAAATTGGTTATTAATTCCAACGATGTTAAGGCCGGATATGGTGCGCAATTATCCGAAATAAGCGTTTATGGAATCTAATAAATAAATAATAAGAAAGGATATTGTCATGAAAAACAAATCACTATTTCTATTACTTGCTACCTCTGCACTTGTTTTAGGTGGTTGTGGCGGTAATAACCCAGATCCTTCTTCTAGTGCTCCAAGTACTCCAAGTACGACAAGTGAAACCACTAGTGAAAATACTAGTGAAACAACTTCTGAAGAGACATCTAATACTTCAGAAGGAGAAGTGATCGAACATCAAACTCCATTTGTTAGCACAATTGAAAATCCTTCCGCCCTCCGTAATTTTGATGAAAGATTCGATGAGATCGCGGATGATTTCACTAGCGAACAAATTAACGGCACCACTACTGGTACAGTTACTAACGAATCGAAATTACGTGTTTTAGTAGATTCAAAGGATGAGTACGAACCAAATACTCCTGATCGCGCAATTTATAAGATGGGAACTGGTTTCTATGACCTTCCTACCTATGACGCTATTGGTTTCCGTATTAGAATGGTCGGAAACGGCGCTTTAAAATTATCTAACCTTGTCTTAGCGTTAAGAGGAGGAGACGATTATAAAGTTTATGAAATTAAATTAAGTGAAGCTCTTGATCAAGATGGTGATGCTTTACCAGCCTTAAACGGAGAATATCAAGACTTCATTATTTCTCCTCAACAATCAATTGAAGACGCTAACGCGGTCTATGAAAATAAAGACGGCACACCAAGTGAAGTTAAAGTCTTAGACACAATTGTTGGCTTCCATCTTTATGCATTAAGTGAAGAATGCTCAGCGGTTTTAGAAATTAACGAAGTATTCTTAGTTAAAGGTGGAGATAGAACTCCTATCGATATCTTTAACCGTGAAGCTATTAATAAAGCTGATGATACTTGCTGGTGGAGAGATTCATATGGTTTCATCGTTCAAAATGGTGTTACTTTAGTAAACGGTCAATCTTATACCGCTCCAAAACCAGTTGGTACTTATTCTAGCTTAGTCCTTAATATCTTAGGTGATACATCTGGTACCGCTTTAAAAGTTGGTAATGGTGTCTTTGAATGGGCTAAACTTAAAGACACAGAAAACGCTGCCGTTTCTAGCGCAGTTAACGGTGCTTTCTATCATTTAGTTATTAACTCCACTAATAGTGAACTTGGTGCGTTAACTGAAGGATTCACAGTTACTTCCACTACTGAAGTTACTATTTCTCAAGTCTTCTATACTAATATGGAAGTTCCTGCTCCAGTTCTTAACTATCCAACTTTCGATATGAATTCCTTATTCATGTACGATAACTTTAATAGAGAACAATCTGGCTTTAATGGCGATTATGACGCTGCGATCGTTGATCAAAAGACCATTAATGCTGGCTTAACCTATCAATTATCTTATAACAATGGAAACATGGTTAGAGTTAATGGTAGCGCTCTTGAATTTGACGCTAGTGAATTAGCGGCTGATGATTACATTAACTACAAAGCTCTTAACCTTAATAACCCATCTAAAGATCGTGATTATATGATCATGGCTCTTAAAGCCGAAGATGGTGCTACATTAAATGATTTCCGCTTCAATATCGGTAACGCTGTTACTTATGTTAACCAAATGTATTCTGCGGAAGGTCTTAAAGTAGCGACCTTAGATCAAGCTGATTATCCATATATTAAAGATGGTTATACTTGGTTAGTTATCGACTTAAAAGTTTCTGGTATGGTAATCGGTAATGAACCATTTATTGACTACTATTATAGTGGTACTGGTAAGTTACTCGTTGACTTCGTCGCCTTTGCGGACGCTCCAA
>CAMOYS010000049.1 GCA_946630435.1 uncultured Caryophanales bacterium
AATGACTTGGGAAGAATATAAAATAAGATTCCCAAATGCGAAGAAATAATTCTTTGTTTACAAAACAAATAGAGTTGTGATATATTGTTATTCGCTTTTTAAGAAAGAGGTGTTAATTATGTCAAGAGTATGTCAAGTTAGTGGTGTTGGTCCAAAAAGTGGTAATAACCGTTCCCACTCCTTAAGAGCAACACGTCGCGTTTGGAACGCTAATTTACAAAAATATAAAGTAACAATCGATGGTAAGGAAGTCACAGTTAAAATGACTGCCCGCGCCCATAGAGCATTACTTAAAAACGCTAAATAGTTTTTGTAATTTTATTTAGGATAAATAAGGTGCCGAATCACGGTACCTTTTTTACATTGTCATTATCGATAAGATGAATATTAATAGAGATAAGAAGTGGATTAAATTAAATAGCCACTCTGAGAATGCTAATGGGAAATATTTAGGACGAACAAATGAATTATCATTTTCACTAATGCGAACAAGCTTTGCCCAATCTTTAAGTTTAGGATTAAACATTATGATTAAAGATATAATAGCGAGTAAGGCAGCAAGCACTGCAAAGATAATTGACATAATTGATCCACCGCTTGCTTTAGTTGTTTGTCCCATTTGATAATAAAGATAAGAATTAACTCCAACTAGTGCAGATAGGAGGAAATTTCCTGCCATAAAAATCGTGGAAATTAAGATATGTTGTTTTACATAAAAGACGGATATTTCAGCGTTAATAATTCCCAATAAACCCACAAGACCTGCCACGGATGAGACTATTATGGAGAAAACTTCAACCCCACCGAATGATTTAATATTAGGTAAGATAATAAAGATTCCGCCGAAGCTTATGCCCGCGTATATATAATTAATTACTTTATTAAAATATATAGGTCCTTCTTTTGCTTTAAATATTTCGGAAGGGAATTTATTGGTAAATACATCATCTAAATTATTAGCCTTCGCAACAAAACGAGTAAGAATAAATCTCGCCACAAAAAGTAAGACTGTAAATACAAGTAATAAAATAACAATTAAATCAATCATCTTAACTTAGCTATTCTTTCTTTGATGTCTTCGTGTCCAAATAAATATGAACCTGCCACTAAAATATCAACACCTGCTTTAATGCATTCTTGTCCGGTGACATCATTAATTCCACCATCAACTTCAATTAAGCAGTTTAAATGATTTTCATCGATGTACTTTCTTAAGAAAGAAATCTTTTCTAAAGCATTAGGCATGAATTTTTGTCCACCAAAACCAGGTTCAACTGACATCACTAGAACTAATTCAATTTTATCTAGATATTTAACAACAGCTTCAGGAGAGGTTTTTGGTTTAATTGAAATACCAACTTTAACCCCTTTAGAATGAATAAAATCTATTAAAGAAAGAACTTCTTCTTCATCTTTAGTGGCTTCGATATGGAAAGTAACAAGATCAGCGCCATTTTCGATAAATTCTTTAGCATAATCCAAAGGATTAATAACCATAATATGAACATCGTTAACCATTTTATGGATATTATAATTAGCGTGTAATTGTTTGCTATTTAAGGCAATATTTGGAACAAAAATGTTATCCATAATATCCCAGTGAATATATTCGCTGCCTAAAGATTCCACTAATTTTATTTCATCACTAAGATGATCTTTATTAGCGGCTAATAAGCTTGGAGCAACATATACTTTACGATTCATTATTTTTTAAACCTCTCTTTATGATAAGGCAATTCAGACAATAATTTAAGATATGTTTCGTATGCTTCTTTAGAAAGATGTCCGTTTTCAATATTCTTTTTAACCATACATTCTTTCTCATTTTGATGTAAGCAATCGCTGAAATAACAGTCTAAATATAATTCTTCATAGCCAGGGAAATAATGGGCTAAATCTTCTTTGAAGATATCTAGTTCTAAAGAAGAGAACCCAGGAGTGTCTCCAATAAAGCCATTATTATATGGGAGAAGAATAACTTCTTTTGTTTTGTGTTTGCCTCTACCTAAGGCCATTGAATATTCCCCTACTTTACGGTTAAAAGCAGGATCAATTTCATTAATTAAAGAAGACTTACCAACACCAGTTTGTCCCATGATAATCGTAGTCTTATTATCGAGGGTATTTTTGAGTCTAGCAATCTCACTATTTTCATCATAAGAAAGTAAAAAGAGGTCAGTTCCTATCTTTTTTAGGTCTTCTTTAAGAATATTTATCTTTGTGAAATCTGTTAATTTATCTACCTTAGTTAACGCGACTAAAGAAGGAATTTTATTCATGTTAGCGTAGGTTAAAAACTTATAAATTAATTCGAGTGAAAGCTCTGGTTCTACAACCGACATTACAATTAATAATTGATCAATATTAGATGACTTAGGTCTAATTAATTCGTTCTTTCTTTCATAAACATCAACGATAACAAGTCGATCATCAATTTCAACATCATCACCTATTGTTAGATGTTTATTTTTAAATCTAAGATTTCCTTTTGGAAAAACATTATAGGTCACACCATCAGAATAGATAGTGTAAACTCCTCCAACTGTAGATAAGATTTTGCCTCTCATTATTTAAAACCAAAAATCCTTCTAAGTAAGCCTTTCTTTTCCACGAAATTGTTATGATTATTCATCGCTGAAACAATAGCGTTTTTCATTTCTTCACAAGAAGCGTATCTTTCTTTAGGATTGCGTTTACATGCTTTTAAAATAATCTTATCAATTTCTTTTGGAACAGTTGGTGAATATTTAGTGGCACTTGGGAAAGGTTTTTTAACGTGAGCAATAGCGATGTCCACTGCTCTACCTTCTTCAAATGGTAAGCGACCAGTAATTAATTCAAAGAATGTAACACCAATCGAATAAATATCTGTTTGAATAGAGCATTGTTTTCCTTCGCATATTTCCGGAGCGAGATAGAAAACACTACCCATAATTCCTTTTTCCGTTTTAGTTTCATCAATATTTGCGTCCACAGCGATACCAAAGTCTGCAATTTTAACTGTGCCATCTGCTAAATAGAAGATGTTTTGTGGTTTAATATCGCGGTGAATAATATTGTGAGCGTGAATATAAGAAACAGCGTCAAGTAATTGAACCATAATTTGACAAGATTCAAAAACAGTTAACTGAGTTAAAAAGGCAAGTTTTTCCGCTAAAGTTTGGCCTTTAATATATTCGTAAGCCATGTATGGACGATCATCATAATAGCCATGATTATAAACTTTAATGATATTAGGATGGTTCATCTGAGCGCACGCCGTAGCTTCGTGTTCAAAACGTTCCACATTTTCATGGTTATCAAGAAGTTCTTCTCTCATGATTTTAATTGCAACAACACGTTTACTAACAAAATCATTCGCTTCAAAAACTTCTGCCATACCACCAGTACCAAGTCGGGCGGTAATGCGATAACGATTATCAATACGATCACCGATTTTAACCATTATTCAATCGCCTCCCAATATGCAATACCGATATTATCAGAGCCACCATTTGCGTTAGCGATTCCAATTAAAGTATCAATCTTTTGTTCTACAGAATCATTACTACGTAATGCACGATGTATTTCTGCTTCAGAAGCATTGTTATAAAGCCCATCACTACAAAGTAAAATTGGACTTTTAATATTTGTAACTACGGAAATATCACAAGAAACAGATGGGAAGCTACCTAAAGCATTCATTAAAATATGACGTTTTTCAGAAACTTCGGTTTCTTCTTTTGTCATCTTTCCAGTTCTATATAAATATTCAACATAAGTTTGATCTTGGGTAAGTTGTTTTAAACCAGCGTAACGAACAGCGTATGCTCTACTATCACCAACATTAGCAATGAAGATACTATCTTTATAAAAAAGAGCCATAACTAAGGTTGTACCCATATCTTTATATTCTTCACCAGTTTGAGCTTCATTATAAATAATGCTATTAGCTTTACGAACAGTACGAGTAATCCAATTACGAACAGAAAGTGGTGTTAAAAATTTAGTTACTTTCCTAAATTCTTCACAAACAGTATCAATAGCAAGTTTAGATGCATAATCACCTTTATTATGTCCACCCATACCATCACAAACGACCATTAAGACATAGCCAGCAGAGCATGTTAAAACTGCCGCATGATCTTCGTTAGTTACTCTAACTCGACCTGGGTCAGTCTTATAAGCGAATACGCCTCTAATTTTTTCGTCTTTCTTCTTCATAATGTTCTTTTGCTCTTAATTGTCCACAGGCAGCATCGATATCGTTACCAAATTCTTTTCTAACTGTTGTGTTAACTCCATGTTTCATTAAATAAGACATGAAATCATGAACAGCTTTATCTGGACTTCTTTCAAATGAATTTTCATCCACTGGGTTATAAGGAATAAGGTTTACGTACGCCAAAGTTCCTTTAATTAGTTTAACTAATTCTTTCGCGTGTTCAATCGAATCATTAACATTTTTTAACATAATGTACTCAAATGTCACTCTTCGACCCGCTTCACGCTCATAAAAGCGTACTGCTTCCATTAATTTATCAAGTGGATAGCCTTTTGAAATAGGCATAATCTTATTTCTAATTTCATCGTTAGGAGCATGTAAGGAGATAGCTAAGTTAGTTTGTAAACCTTCTTTTGCATATCTTAAGATTCCTGGAACGATACCACATGTTGAGATAGTTATATGTCTTGCTCCAATGGCAAAACCTTTTGGGTGATTTGCAATTCGAACAAAATCTAAAACATTATCATAGTTATCAAATGGTTCACCTGTTCCCATAACGACGATATGAGTTACTCTTTCATTTCTTTCTTCAAGCAACTTATTCATAACGAGGATTTGACCGACCATTTCATGGACTTCAAGGTTTCTCTTCTTTTTAAGAAGACCTGAGGCACAAAACGCACAAGCCATATTGCAGCCTACTTGAGATGAGACACAAATAGCGTTCCCATAGTTATAAGGCATTAAAGCTGTTTCAACTTTAGAACCGTCTTCAAGTTCAAGAAGGAGTTTAATTGTTCCATCATTACTAACTTGTTTTCTATAGATTTTAGGTTGAACTAAACAAAAATCACGTTTAAGTTCTTCACGGAAAGTTTTGGAAACATCACTCATTTCATCAAAATCAGTGACTTTCTTTTCATAAATCCAAGAGAATAATTGAGTAGCACGAAACTTCTTTTGACCACGGCTAATCAAAAGTTCCTCAAGTTTTTTTATTTCTTGTCCGTAAAGATTAATCATTATTATGATCGACTTTCTTTAAGATAGCGTAATAGAAAGTGGAGTCTTCTTTTTCAAATGGATAATATTGACGATGTTCAATAAGTTCAAAGTCTTTATTTTTATCTAAGAAATCTTGAATAACATCCACACTTTCTTTCTTGTTCATTGTGTCCACCATATAAAGGAGGAGACCATCAGTTACTAAGAATTTAGAGAACTCTTGTAATGATTCTTTTTGAACTCTAATGAGTTCATCTAAACTAGATTGTTTAAAATGTAATAAGTAATCTGGGTATAATCTAATGAGATCAAACGATGAAGATTTAGGCATTAAAACGATTAAATCTTGAGGAGAAGTAATCGCTGCTTTCATCATTGTAAAATCAGTTGCTTCAAATAAATTAACATTCGTGCATTTTTCTAAACGAATGTGACGGAGAATATCCGCTCTTTCATCGATAGAAGGAACCGCAACAGAAAGACCAACTTTCTTATTAGCTCTTAAATATAATTCTCTAAAAGCAGCGTTATCGGCGCCTGAGAATAAAGTTACATATTCTAAATCAGGAGTGAAAACTTTATCCAAAGCTTGTTTCATAGCAATCTTTTCATTAAATACTAAATATTTCTTATAAGCTTCGGTTTTACGAATATTACCTTTACCGTTATAAACGACAATGTCATCAAATTCGGTTTTAGCGAAATCTTTATTTTCAGCAAGTAAAGTATCTTCCATTGTCTTCATTGTGTTAACACGAAGATATTGAGAAGCTACTTTAATATTGCGTTTTAAAACTTTAAAAGTGATACCTGTTCCAAAGTGTTTTTTCCACATCTTATAGAGGTAATTTGGAACGTTAAAACGCATTGCGATAAATTTCTCATCATCTTTAGGAGAATTAGATTCATGTAAGTCTTTAACACTACCTTCATAAGTGAGAATTTTTTCCAATTCGCTGGAGTATCTATCGTTTAATGTTGTTTTTATGAATTCATTTACCTTATTAACATCTAAAGATTTTACAAATAAATTATTCGCTAAAGCAGCTAGCAAATAACAAGTATCTTCGTTAGATAATTCGTATGGTTTAAGAAGGTAAGTTAAAAAGGTGTAATGACGAAGAACACAGCCAATTAAGGATGTGACTTGATGAGACAAATTAGCGTTATCTTCTTTTAAGAATTCTTCCTTAATTACTTTCTTGAATTCTTTGTCTTCATAGATAATCTTAAGTAAAAGCTTTTGAGAAAGTTCAAGTTCAATCATATTATTTCTTTGCTTCCTTTTCTAAGCGATCATAGACTTCATCAAGTTTTTCTTCAAAACCTTCAAAAATGTTACCATCGTAAATATTTTCGTTATATCCTGCATCTTCATCTTCGTCTTCCTCAAATTCTTCTTGAGTAAAGTCGATATGTTTATCGTCAATGTAACGAGGATAGCTATCATTAAATGATAAATGTTGAGAATGATCGTGAATGTAATGGAATTCAACGATAACATGAATGGAAAAATCTTTTAATGTTTGAGATAAGTATTGAGCGACCATTTTCTCTAGGACTTCATATTTATGAGGAGCATACACTCTAACTAATGCGTTCCAAGAAACTTGTTCAACACCTTTATAAACCATGACGTTGGATGTTGCTTCGAAGGCTATTTCAGTTTCTTCGACTTCGAATAAATTAGCTAAGTTAGCTGTGTGATCCTTTGAATAATGAGCGGTAACATATGGATCAAGACCGCTGATGGAAATAATAATCATTTGATTAAATCCTCCTAGAAGTTGTATGGGTTAATATTGATTTTTATATTCAAACGAGAATTTAGTTTCAAAGAATCTAAAATCTCGGATAAATATGGCTTTATTTTATCACTATTTTTATATTTTACTAATATAACTCTTCTAAAATTGTCATTTTCTTTTTCTATATATGGTTTAACAGGACCTAAAACTTGGACATCTGGGGCTAGTTTTTCATTCATATCATCCTTAATTTTGGTGATAATTTGGGTGACATATTCTTCATCTTTTCCGTTTAATTCCACTGTTGCTAAATACGTAAAAGGTGGGTATTGTTGGACTTTTCTAATTCCCATTTCTTTTTTAAAGAAACCTTCATAATCTTGATGGGACGCTAAAATTACAGCATAGTGCATAGGATTAAATGTTTGAATAATGGCTTGCCCTACTTTATTTGAGCGACCACTTCTTCCAACAGCTTGAGTAATTAATTCAAATGTAATTTCGCTAGCACGATAAGTTGGCATTGATAAACCGATATCCGCTAAAACAGCTCCGACTAAAGTAACATTTGGAAAATCATGACCTTTAGCAATCATCTGAGTTCCAACTAAAACATCATATTCTTGGTTTAAGAAAGCTTTTATTGTTTTAGCGATATTATTTCTAACTTCACCAACATCAGAATCAAGTCGACACACTCTAGCATCTGGGAATAATTTATTTACTTCTTCACAAATTCTTTCAGTTCCAAATCCACTCTTAGAGAAATAATGGGATCCACATTCTGGACAAAATTCTTCAAAGAACTCAACATGACCACAATGATGGCACTTAAGCATATTGTCTTTTTTATGATAAGTAAGGGGAATATTACAATCAGGACATACAAAATAATGTCCACAGTTACGGCAAGTTATATTGCCTGAAAAACCTCGCCTATTAATTAATAAAATTGCTTGTTCTTTTCGAATTAATACATTTTTAAGTTCTTCAATAAGTTGTTTTGAGAATATAAAAGATTCACGTGTTAAATTATATGGTTTAGAAAGGTCAATTATTCTCGTTTGAGGGAGTTCTTGCTGGTTTATTCGTTTATTCATAAGAACAAAGTTATAATTTCCCTTCATCGCTCT
>CAMOYS010000050.1 GCA_946630435.1 uncultured Caryophanales bacterium
GAACGGGTATAAATAACCGCTGGTTTATCATCAACAACAAAACCAGTGACAAGTTTTATTGCACTGCTAGTTATCTCAATTACGGCACTTGGCTTTTCCATACGTACTTAAAAATCCCTATATGTTCACGCATATATTATAAAACGTAAAAGTTTGCTAGCAACATTTTCTTTTAAAAAGAAAAAGGAAATTTATTCTATTTTAGGTTCTTTTAGGCTCAGAATCCTTTAACTAATGAAATAGTTATTGGGAGAGCAAATGCGGTTAAAACAACTAAAGAGATGATTAAGATAATGAAAAGGCGACGATACATAAAATATGATGGCTTACGGTTATGTTTAGTAAGTTTATCTTTCATAATTTTGCTCCTTTCATTTCTTTTCTAAGATGCGCATTTTCGCGCTTTTACTACGAGGATTAACTTCCATCTCTTCTTCACTAGGAAGAATAACTTTATGGGAAATTAATCTAAATTTAGCTTCATCTTCCTCGCTAGGAAGAGAATAAACATTATGTCTATTTCCTTCGACTTTAGAGACCTTTAAGAATTCATTTTTAACGATTCTATCTTCTAAGGAATGGAAGGAAATAATGACGAATCTTCCTGAAGCATTTAACAAAGTTAAACCTTGCTCAATTGCCTCTTTTAAGGCACCTAATTCATCGTTAACTTCGATACGAATAGCTTGGAAGATTTGTTTAGCAGGATGTCCCTTCTTTTGAAGTTCTTTTTGAGGTTTACTTTCCTTAATGATTTCCACTAAATCGAAGGTGGTTTCAATTGGTTTATTTTCACGATGTTTAACGATATTTTTCGCGATTTGGTAAGAATATTTATCTTCGCCGTATTCGCGGAAAACTCTGGTTAATTCGTTAAGTGAATATGAGTTAACTACTTCATACGCGCTTAATTCTTGTTCTTGATCCATTCTCATATCGAGTCTAGATTCGTTACGATAAGAGAAACCTCTACTCGCATCATCAAATTGAGGGGAAGACACTCCTAAATCCATGATGATTCCATCAACTTTATTAACTCCAAGTTTTTGAAGTTCTTCAGTTAGATTTCTAAAGTCACTATGGATAAGAGTGAAGTTATTACCTATTTTTTCTAAGACTTCTTGGGATTTATTAATTGCTTCAATGTCTTTATCGAAAGCGTATAAGTGACCAGACTTATTTAGTTTGGAAAGAATTAAACTAGAGTGGCCACCTCTTCCCAAGGTTAAATCAACATATATTCCATCTTTTTTAATATTTAAGCCATCTATAGCTTCATTTAATAAAACAGTAACGTGCTCTTTATTCATTAAGCAAAGCCTCGGATTTAGCTTCGAATTCTTTTTCGTTAAGAGAGTTATATTCGTCCCATTTATCCTTGTTCCAGATTTCAATATGGTCGATAACTCCTACAATAACGATTTCTTTAGAGATGGAATATTTGTTTAAAAGTTGCACCGGGATTTGGATTCGATATTGTTTATCAATGTTTAGTTCAAAGACACTAGATAAAGCGATACGAACGATATCACGGTTGTTCTTAGAAGTGTATGGGAGAGAAGATAATTTCGCTAAGTAAGAATTGAATTCGGCTTCTTTATAAATTGTTAAAGAACCTTCGTATCCACGAAGAATATAAAGCTTCTCACCGAGTTCACTTCTAAATTTAGAAGGAAGGACGAGACGGCCTTTATCATCTAGATTATGTTCAAAGGATCCGAAAAACATTCCACTTTACTCCACTTTCTCCCACAAGGTAGTTATAGTATATGAATTCGCTTATTACTTTTCTATTAGAAATTTATATAATTTTTGACACTGTATGAAAAATAAAAGTCCCATCAATTGATGAGACTATTAAGGATAAAACTTTGTTTTATGCTTATGAGATTTAGTACACAATTAGTAGTTTTGTGGTAGTACTTCTAAAAGAGTAAAAACTACTAATCTATATCCAAATCTTTGAGTTTATTGAATTTTGAATTACCGTTTTCTTTCTGTTCTAATTCAAATTCATCAGAAGATATAACACGGTAACCATCCCCACTTTCCGGCTTCTTTGCGTTAGGTGCGATTGGTTTAAGCGGGATAGCGCTTATAACTAAATCATAGATATATTCATCGAGATTTAAGATGTTACCTTTTAATAAAAGGATATCGTCTTCCGCATCGTCTTCATAGAAAGCAAAGTTAAGATTATCACTCGCATGTAAAACGGTGTTAAAAGGTTTTAAAGAATAAGAGCAAATCAAAGTAACTTTAGCTTTTATTTTTAGATCCAAATTAACAAAGTCTTCATATTTATGCGCGGTAGCAATAACATCGACGCTTTCAATATCATTAAGAGGGAAGATAGAAGGATATTTTTCCTTATCTAAAACTACTACTTCTTTTAAAGTAAGTTCTTTTGTATGAGGAATTTTATTAACTTCTAAACGCATTATTTTCTTAACTCAATTCCAAATTTAGATTCTAACGCTTTGATGATACTTTCTTCTAATGAAGAAACCTCTTCTGCTACTAAAGTCTTTTCAAGGCTAGAATAGGTTAAGGAGAGGGCTAAAGAATAATAGCCTTCTTTCATATGGCTTCCTTCATAGACATCAAAGACTTCAACGTTTTTAATAAGTTCACGGTTAACTTTATAGATTTCTTTAATGATTTCTTCCGAGGTGATTCCTTTTTTAACCACTAAAGCGAGGTCATGGTTAACTGGTGGGAACTTAGATAATTCTGACATCTTCTTTTGACCAGTTTTAATGCTGAATAAAACATCTAAATCCATTTCAAGAACATAAGCTGGTTCTTTTAAAGAATATCTTTCTAAGGCAAATGGATGAAGTTCACCAAAGACGGCGAGAGGTTTATTATCCACTTTCACTAAAGCGGATTTACCTGGGTGAAGATCTTTATTAGTGCTTCTTTCAATTAAGACGCGTTTATTATCGATACTATAAAGGTTAAGTAAACCTTCAACGATACCTTTTAAATCATAGAAACTATATGGTTCACTAACGAGTTTACCTCTTCTAAGTTTATTACCATAAAGGACCACTGCTAAACGGATATGTTTTACTCCACCTTCACTAAAGATATCACTAACTTCAAAGAAGGAAACATTGTTATTTCCATGGTTGATATTATAAATAAGAGCGTTCATTAAAGATGGGAGAACATTAGTTCTAACGTATTCTCTTTCATCCGTTAATGGGTTCATCACTTTATAAGGTTCTTCCACTTTAAAGAAGGATAAATCTTGAGCTTCTTTTTCATCCACTAATGTGTAGGTTAATTGTTCATCAAGACCGATACCTCTTAAATAAGAACGAACAATTCGTTTATTATTAACGTTTGGATCAAGTCCACCGACCGATAACTTAATTTCTGGGAGAGTGGAAACAATCTTATCAAAGCCTAAGATACGGATTACTTCTTCGCTTAAATCTGCTTCGGAATTAATGTCAATTCGATTATCTGGGATTAAAGCTGTGAATTTATCATTATCAAGTTCAGTTACTTTAATAAAGGCTTTTTCAAGGGTTTCTTTAATTAAAGAATGATCAAATGATGTACCAAGTCTTTTATTAATATAGGTGCAGGAAGAAGATAAAGTAAGTGGCTTATATTCTTCTTTTAAATAGGTGTTAACACTAGAGTTTTCTTTGGCTTCACATAAATCTTTTAATAAGGATAATGTAAGGGCCATAACTTCGTTATATTGGTTTGGATTAATTCCTTTAACAAAGCGTTGAGAGGAATCCGAAACAAGCGCTAAACGAGTGGATGTACGACGGATAGAAGCAAAATTGAAGTTAGCGGCTTCCACGGCAACATTTTTCGTGTTTTCATCAATCGCACATTCAAGTGAACCCATAACACCACCTAAGCACATTACTTTAGAGCCAGATGTAATAGTGATATCGCCTTTTTGGAGTTTATAAGTCTTTTCATCTAAAGCGACAAAATCACCTTCTAAATCATCTCTTACAATGAGTTCTTTCTTAGGTAATTTATCAAGGTCATACATATGTAATGGTTGACCAGTTAAAAGCATAACATAGTTACCAATATCTACGATATTATTGATAGAACGAATTCCACTAGAACGGAGAGCTTCTTTCATCCAATCTGGTGATTCTTTAACTTTAATACCTTTAACCACCATTAAGGAGAATTGAGGACAATTTGGAGTTAAGGAATTAACTTCGATTTCGTTTTTATTTCCTTTAACTTCTTCATATGTATCAAAGTGAGCTTTACGGTCAAATAATGTTTCAAGTTCTTTAGCAACATTTTTAACACTATATAAGTCACTTCTATTAGCGAGTAATTTTAAGTCTAAGATGACATCATCTAAACCTAATAATTCAAGGACATTTTCATCACCTGGGTTTCCCACTTTAAGTTCTTCAATACCTTTAGTTTGTTCTTCATTTAAGTATTTAGCGTCTACACCAAGTTCGAGTAAGGAACAAAGCATTCCTTCGGAAACATATCCTCTAATGGAACCACTTTTAATTGTGCCGCCTGGAAGGACACAGCCATCCACTGCCACAATAACTTTTAAGCCTTTACGAACATTTGGTGCACCACAAACGATATGAAGAACACCGTATTTAGGACCAGCATTAACTGTGGTTAAGTGAAGATGATCGCTATCTGGCATATTTTCACAAGTTAATACTTCACCTACAACGAGTTTAGAACCACTTGCTAAATGAGAAATAGATTCAACTTCAACACCTGCAAAAGTAAGTCTATCGGCAATCACTTCTGGAGTTAAACCATCTAAATCAATGTATTTTTTAACTAAATTTAATGATACTTTCATTTTTCTAGACCTCCTTATTTGCGGTTGAATTGTTTAAGGAAACGAGTGTCTCCTTGATATATACGGCGGATATCATCAATGCCGTAGCGAAGCATAGCGACACGTTCGATACCAACACCAAAGGCAAAGCCACTATATTCTTTTGGATCATAGCCTGACATTTCAAGAACATGTGGGTGAACCATACCTGCACCAAGGATTTCGATATAACCAGTTCCTTTACAGGTTGGGCAGCCTTTTCCGTGACAGTTCATACAAGAAATATCAACTTCAACACTTGGTTCAGTGAATGGGAAATAGGAGCCACGGAATCTGACTTCTCTTTTTTCACCAAACATTCTTCTTAAGAAGAGTTCGAGAGTTGCTTTTAAGTTTGCTAAGGAAATGTTTTTATCAACGACTAAGCCTTCTACTTGACCGAATTGATGAGAGTGAGTTACATCATCATCGTCACGACGGTAGCATTTTCCTGGGCAAATAATTTTGACAGGTTGACCCTTCTTTTCATCCATAACATGAGCTTGCGCTGGAGAAGTATGGGTTCTAAGAAGAGTGGTATTTGTAATATAGAAAGAGTCTTGCATCTCTCTAGCTGGATGGTTTGATGGAATATTCATTCTTTCGAAGTTAAAGTAATCAGTTTCAACATCTGGTCCTTCTTTTACTTCGTAACCCATAGAAACAAAGATATCGATAATTTCATCAGTAATAAGATGGAATGGGTTAATGCCTCCCATTTGTTCATTGCTGGCTGGAAGAGTGATATCGATTGATTCACTAGCGAGTTTTTTAGCAATTTCTTCTTCTCTAAGGGATTCTTGTTTAGCTTTTAAAGCTTCATTAAGTTCATTACGAGCTTTATTCATGGCTTGACCAAAGGCGATTTTGGCGTCTCCAACTAAATCTTTAATATTGCTCATCAAACCATTAAATGCCGATTTCTTAGATAAAGAAGTATCTGTTACATTTTTGAGTTCTTGACTAGATTTAGCATTATTGATCTCTTCAAGAATCTTTGTCTTTAATTCTGTAATTTTGTCGAATAATTCCATAGTAACCTCCAAAAAATATAAAAAGATGGCCAAGGAGCGAATATATTTCGCGGTGCCATCCTTATTTATCACTTTATTATGTCTTAACGCGACTAACGAACCTCATTACAAGGTATGCTCCAAGGTGAATTCACTTCTGATATTAGTTTGTGGGTTCCACTATTCCACATTCCCTATCTAATAGAGCGGAAGCTACTACTTCTTTTCAACGCGTCATTTATTATAACATGTGCGTAAAAACCTTCAATATTAGAGTGAATATTTGGGAAAAATTGTCCCAAAGAGGCGAGTTCCTATCTATTCCAATAAAAAGTCTCGGCGAACCGAGACTAATTTGAATAAATATTTCTTAGAATGTGAAGGTGATGGAATTTACTTCGCAAACGCCTTTTCCATCGTTAAATAATTCGAAATAACTTACTCCACCTAAATTATAAGTGAAGCTACCGTCGTCGTTTTGAGTACCAGTGACCGCTACTAAATTATCTAAATCATCGCCGCCTTTAACAACTAGATTCTTAGTATTGTGATAATCAATAGTGATTGAATCGATCTTAGCGAATTCACTGGTGTTATAAATCATGCCAGTATTCTTCTTAAGTTGAATAAATGAAGCGGAATTGAAAACCGCAACATCGGTTAGATACATTACAAAATCACCAACAGCAACTTTAACACCATCGCCATAAGCAGTTGGCATTCCTTCAGTAGTAGCGGTTAATACAACACTTTCAACTGGAGCGGAGAAGGTGATATAGACGTATTCAGCATCAATATAGCTTGGCATAGAAATAACTTCTATTGAATAATCGTCTTTAGTTGCAACTTCTCCATCGATGGTATAACCATCAGTTTCTAAAAGAGTAAGATAATCTTGAGCGGTAAAGCCGTCATCAAGACGAGTATAAACGCTTAATGAACTGGTTTTTGATTGAATAATTGCATAACCAACTCCGGCTTTAATGTTTGGAAGAGAGAATTTAGGGAAATCATCACCTGTAGGAACTAATTCTGCTGGGAAGGAACCCACTACTTCATAAGATAATTCTTCTGAAAGACGAATTACGACATATGCTTCTTCAGTAGTAGTGTCGTATAGAAGAGTACCAATAACGTGATAATCAAAAGAACTAAATGCAAATCCTTTTTCATTTGGATAGTCTTCATCGTCTGGAAGTTCTTGAACAAGATAGTTTTCATCTTCTAATGCAGCAAAGAATCCTTCGATTGCGTCATTAGATAATGTAGCGCTGAAATCAAATTCATAATTATCCATCATCCAGGTAATTGAACCAGTGAAAGAAACTTTGCTCATATCAGCAAAACTATGACCTTCGCCAATAAATTCTAATAAATCAGAGGTTGGGAAAGTTTCACTTTGAGTAGGAGTCATACCAAACCAAGCATAGATTTGGAAATAACTGTCTGAATATTCAGTTTCTTCTACATATTCAAAGCTAAGATAAACTGAAGCATCGTGGCCTTTATATTTTTCAGCACTACTCTTAACGTAGTAATTATTGTCTTTATCAAAGACATACCCAGATTTGGTTAGTGTTTCAGCATATGATTCACTTATATCTTCCATAATGCCGCCTGTGACTTCGATAGTGCCTTCGTTATCATAAGTGACTTCAGTACTTTCAGTTAAACCTTTAGCGAATGGAATAGTTTCATATAAGTGTTCCATCATTAACGCTTTAGCTTCATCTGACCAATCTGCTAGGAAGTTAATAGTGTAAGAATTAAATTCAATTGTTAAGGATGGACCATAATCTTCACCGCCTGCATCATCATAGATGTAACCATAGGCAACAGACAACTCAGTATCGGTATTTTTAAGTTCTTTTTCAAAATAATAATATGGACCATCTTCATCTTTTTCAGCGGAAATAGCGAAGTTAGAATTATCGAAACATTTAGCATAATCATCTGCTTTAGTTTCTGTAGAATAATCACTATACCAGTAATTCGTAAAGCCGTAATCGATAAATTCTTGTTCTTCTTCAGCTAAGCCATAGAATTCCCAATCACTAGTGGCGTTAGGAATCATTGGAAGAGGTTCACCTAAAACTTGTTCCATGATGTTTTTAACAT
>CAMOYS010000051.1 GCA_946630435.1 uncultured Caryophanales bacterium
GTAACTTCTTTGAATTGTTCTCTACTCGTAACGTACGATTCATATAAAACAGGATCTATTTTTCTTTCCGCGGTGTTAATTGCAATCGTCTTAATAGAAGCATCCCAAAATGTTTGATACCACCTATCGTTTCTAGTCCATTCAGCATATCTGTTATTTTCTTCGTGAGTGGTTTTATCGCTTTTATCTGGTTCTCCAAATAATTTGGTAAATAAATCTTCAAACACAAAATAATTTAGGTATTTAAGGTTCTTACCACTTATGATTTTAAAACAATATGTAGTGTCGCCTTCTTTATAAGAATATGGCTCAACTTCCATATCGCTAAAGATTGGCAATTCCACTCCTGTAACTTCTTTAAACTCATCTCTCGCTTTAGCGTAACTCTCAGTCATAACAATTTCTTCTGATGTTGATTCGCTTGTAGTCTCACTACTAGAAGAAGATGAACTTGATGAATCACTAGGATTTGGGTTATTTCCGCAGCTAGATATAACAAAAGAGGCTATAGTGATTAAGCAAGTCATTAATAGTTTTTTCTTTTGTTTTAATGCCATAAACAGATATGCAACCTTTTTAATAATAATATTATATTATTTACTGAGAAAAACGATTAAAAAGAATAAAATTGGGCCCCAATAAAGGTATCCTAAGCTACCTCTATCAGGAATCTTCACGTTCTTGCCACATCTCAGTTGATATTATATAATGTAGTTAAGTTGTTGGAGGATTCGCGCTTAGGCACGAACCCTTTTTATCACTTAGGGGACTAGCCCTTAAGCGCCAACAAGGCAACAAGAATCAATCCGAAGAGAATGATTCCAACCAGTGGTTCCACTATATTTCTCCTTTCGAAATGTTGGGTAAGAAGTAGTGAAGATGATAATATAATGGGTACCATCGTATTATCCTCCATTACTAAGAGTTCCTAGAAGATTTTTCCTGAGCAAAACCAACTAGGACACCCCTCACCCTATTGCTATTTCAAGCTCGATATCGTAACATATTATTGGTGTTAAGGTGAACAGTGCTCAGGCGCCGTTCATTTTTAATAAGAGAGGGTTAGTCTCTTAAGACCAAAATAGCCAATATTATCAAAGCTAATGAGTGATAAAGGCGAAGTCGCCCATATATTACCTCTCCTTTCTGAAAGGGAGTAACAGGGATATCGGGGCGATTTTCTTATGATTACCATAAAAAAATCCTCCTACTATTAAATAGGGTTAAAAATATACTAAACGTTAAAAGTTTGGGACATTTTGTCTCAAAGAGGGGACTTCCTATATATTTATCTATTTATAATTTTTCTTAGTATTTTAGAAATTCCATAAGAAAAGCCACCCTTTCGGATGGCGATAAGTAGATAGGATTTTAACTCTCCACTATTTGTTTTGTCTAAGAGCTTCGATAAATGTTGATTTATCAAGCGGTTTATAGAAGTGATAACCTTGTAAGGCGATATCTTTAGAAATATCTCTAAGTAAGGCATATTGATCACTATTTTCAACACCAACGAGGGCGACTTTAACACCGCGAGATAAGGCGACATCAACGAGGTCTTTAATGGTTTGATATTTATTCTTGTCAGTATCGATACCATTAACGAGATTACGACCAATCTTAATCTCACTAAAGCCAAGTTCTTTTAAGACATCAATAGAGAGGAAGGAACCACTATATTGGTCACAAATAAGAGCAATTCTTTGATGTAAGGATTTAGATAGTTTCTTAAATTCGTCTAAGTGGTCAAAGACTTCTTTTTCCGTAATTTCAAAACCTAAGAATTCTTTTGGGAAGTGATAGGTATTAATTAAGGAATAAATTGTTTCAAAGAAGTCTGGATCAGAGAAATAAGAGAAGTCAGTGTTAATAGTTAAACGATGGAAACCGTAAACCTTAAACGCGGTTAAACCAAATTGTTGGTATAAATTACCAATATATTCAATTAAGGCGTTAGAAATAAGGGAGATCTTACCGTTTTCCGCGGCAACCTTAACAAGTTCATCAGCGTTAAAGACAATCTTTCGATAATCATCAGCGATACGTAAGAGTAACTCAGCACCGAAGATGGCTTTGGTTCCCGCTCTAACCATTGGTTGAAGTAAGACGGAGAAGGTCTTATTACCAAATTGATCATCGATAACAGAGAGCATAAATCTCTTACGAGAGGCGCTTCTAGAGTAATCACTATCGGCGAAGTAAATGAAGTCTTTATTAGAAGCGTAGTTACCGCTATCTTTGAATTTCCAAGCAAACTTAATAAATTCTTCTGCTGAGGAATAGCCCATTGGATATGGGATTGGTAAATAGGTGATATTGAAGTTATTATGAGTTTCGTTATAGATATAATCTTCTTTAGAAGCTTCATAAATAGATTCGATAATATTAACAACGTTAGCTTGACCAACTTCAGGAAGAAGGATAGCGACTGTATAGTTCGAGAAATGGAAGATATTATCTCTTCTAATACCTTTCTCTTTAAGTCTTTGTAAGAAGCCTCTTTCTAAGAATAAAGCGCCTTCACTACCATATTTAGTTACTAATTCTTCTAAGTTATCAATATTAAGAAGTAATAAATAACCATGGGAGTTAACTTTATAGTAGTTACCCATTGAAATAACTAAAGAAAGATAAGAGTTAATAAGTAAGTCACGGTCAAAACGATCTTCCACCGCTTCATTTTCTTCGAGTAAACGAATAAACATTCTTCTTAAATAAGTGTTCTTAACATTAACGGATAAAGATGTTTCAATGCGTGAACCACTTTCGATTTCACTAACTTTCTTCTTTTCAGTTAAAATTGGACAATCTTTACATGGTGCATCTAAACCATATAAAACTTTGTAGCACTTCTCACCCCATTTAATATTTGGGAATAAAGTAGGCATATGTTGAGAGAAAGATGTAAGTTCATAAGATTCTGGATTAACTCTATATAAAGCGGTATTAGACGCTTGTAAGGTGGAGTTAATTTCTAAGAAGGTTTCACTAAAGGTCATCTCTCTTTGGATATTTAAGATATATTCACCTAAACGAGAAGTAACAACATATAGCGCTTCTCTAATATATGAATTGATACGGAGCTCACGGCCATTTTCGTTAAAGAAATAACACATACCCATGAGTTTTCCGCGGTCTAAAATCATATTATAGAAGCCACTTGTGATGTTAATTTTGTCTAAGATTCTCGCTAAAGAAGGGTTAGTGTGTTTTCTTGTAGAGAAATAATATGAACCATCCTCTTCACGAACTTCGCTGAAGACTTTTAAAATTTCATATTCAACGATTTTACCACGGTCAAAGTAAGTATTATTTCCGTTTTCAACATGGATGATAGAATCGTAACCTCTATGTCTATTCGAAATAGAAACAATACCAGCACAGTCGATATTTAAGTGTTTAGCGAGTAATTTAAAGGTAGTTTCAATCTTCTCTAAGTTACTTTCATGATCCTGGACACTTAATGGTAAATCATGGACACATTTTAAAATCTTAGTCATGGCGTTAAATGACATTGAAGATTGAAGTATCTTTGAATTAGCGGTGTCAGAAAGACGATTTGGAATATAGAAGTTAATGACTTTACCTTGACGTTTCGCGTATCGAAGATCACTAAAGATTTCATTAACATCACTATATGGATAAGCGACTAAAGAGAATCTAGCCGGAATAGTAACTAAACCATCATATGTTTTCTTCGAGATGGATAAAGTTTTCATTAATGTGAAGAGTTGTTCATGAAGACAAGAAAGGGTATCAAAGTTTGGTAAATAAACATATATTCCCTTCTTTTCATCATCATTAATGATATAAAGGACATTTTCATATTCCTTAAATAAACTAATCGCATAAGAAATAACACGGTTAGTTTCTTCTTTATTTAAAGTATCATGATCCATTTGATAATAGATCTCGATAACCGCGTTTCTAAAGGCCTGCGCGGAGTTAATAATTGGAACTAAGTTTTCTTTAAATGATTCTAAGGAAACAATGTTTCTTTCTTTATCTAAGAAATCTAGGGGAATATTTTTATAGCCATTAGAGAAATTAAGGAATTCAGTATCATGGAGTTGAACTCTTAATTCTTCAATCGCTTTATTTAGTTCATCTACTTCGTTAATTGATACAAAGTTAGAAGTGTAATTCTCAAGAGTTTTAGAAGAATTAGTTAAGTTCTTATAGTTTTCTTTAGTGACGGAATAGATTCCACGATAGAAAACTTCAAGAGCGATTTTCACTCCAAAATAGACAGTTAAACCGAATAAAACAAATAAAACCGAAACAACACTAATTAAGACAACTAATAAAGCAGTGTTTGGTTCTTTTAAGTAGAAGAAAGTAAGAGGAACCCCTACTGCAAAGATAGTAATTAAAACGACAAAAGGAATAGCTACTCCGAGGACCGCGGCAACTTTAAGAGATATTGGCTTCTTGAAAAGAAGGTTCTTATGTTCTTGATTATTAGACATTTTCTCCTCCTTTAATAACGTCATTATGAGAGATTTCACCAATGCAGGTAACAATAGCTTTACCTACAGAAGAGAACTCTTGTAAGACTTTAATATAACTATCTGTATTTGCAGGAGTGTTTAACACTCTTTCCACGACTTTCACTGCGACAAACGGGACTTTATTAATATAAGCAGAAATACAAACCCCGACAGAAGTGCAGTCAAAAACGATATTATTTTTATGGCCAAACATATATCCACCGGTTTCGATGTTAACGATTTTATTAGATGTATCGATAATAGTGTTGGAAGATATAAAGCTAGCGATTTTATATTTAGAGAATGATCTTTTTTCAATAGAAGATGCGACCAAGTTCATAATTTCATCTTCAGATTTAAAGTTAGGTGGGAAACCAGGAAGTTGGCCTAAACGGACATTAGCCTCTCTTATTTGGTCAACATCTCCCGCAATAACTCTTTTTGATATCGCTATTTCACCAGGTTTAAAGTCATCATTAAAAGCAACACATTTACCTACCACGAATATTAAAAGAACGAAGTATTTCTCAATTAAATAGTTTGTAAGCATCGCGGAGATATAAGAAGTATAAACATCATAAACAAGTAAGACTTCTTGGTTAAAAATCTTACCAATTTGAACTTTATAATTGTTCATTACTACTTCTTCTCGACGGTCAGTCATGACACTTTCGAAATATAAAACGTCATCATGAACGCTACCAAGGATCATAATCATAATTAACGCTTACCATCCTTTCTTTCAAATGGATTAGAAATAAGGAATTTCTCGTATTCTGCTTTTGGAATTGGACGAGAATAATAGAAACCTTGAATTGTATCGCATTTCGCTTTCTTTAAGATTTCAACTTGTTCTTTATTATCAACACCTTCAGCGATAACTTCGAGTTCGTTAGCTTGGCAAAGTTCGATTAAAAACTTAACAATCGCACTAGCTTTCTTATCGGATTCAATGTTATCAATAAAGGATTTATCAATTTTAACCGCATCAAATGGCATCTTTCTTAAGTTGCCAATGTTAGAGAAGCCAACACCAAAGTCATCCATTAAAACACGAATACCATGGTCTCTAAGTTTACGAATAACAGAACTTGCCATAAAGGTATTAGTTTGAGAAGTTGATTCGGTAATTTCGATTTCAATTAAGGATGGGTTAATATCGTGTTTTTCAATCGTAGAGATAACTGAATCAAGGAAGTTCATCGAGTAGAATTCATGTAAAGAGAAGTTAATTGATACAGGAAGTACTCTTCTACCTTTTCTTTTAGCTTCATTTAAATCTTCACAAACACGGTTAAATACATAAGTATCAATGCTATGGATTAAACCAGCGTTTTCAGCGATAAAGATGAATTTAGAAGGTTCTAATAAGCCATGTGTTGGAGAATTCCATCTAACAAGAGCTTCACTAGAAACAAATCTTTTCGCGGTTAAAGAGAATTTAGGTTGATAATAAACAACAAATTCATTATTTGTTAAGGCTTTAGTAATTTCATCAATCTCAGATTTAGAGGAATGCTTACGGAAAGATTCATGATAGAAAGTTAAAGATTCGAAGTTTCTTTCACTAACGTCACGAGCAATAGAAGCATTTTCAATATCCTCGATTAATGGGGATTCATAGTTAACTTCGGTAACACCAAAGAATGGTTGAACCCAGACGTGTAAATCTTCATCTTCTGCGATTTTAAATAAGTCGTTAGAAATCGCATTAACTAGGTTTTTAATATGGTCATCTTCGTCGGACACAGTGTACACATAGAATAAACCTTTGTTATACGCAAAGGCACTATCACGATGGAGTAAACCTTTATCTTTATCAAAATAAGAAGTTAAGAAGTCCGCTATTTTAGCAGAGAAACTAATAATAGATTCATCGTGAGAAGTGTTCTCCATGACTGATTGGTTCGCCGCAGAGAAGATGGTAATATATTGTTTTTTCTTACGGTTTAAGAATGATTTTTTAAGAAGGGCTACTCTAACTTCAAAAGATGCTAAGTTAAAGAATGTTGTCTTTTTACCTAAGGCGTATAAGTTTTCGTTTTCAAGGTTAATCTTCTTTTGAGTTTCTTGAGTAAATCTCATGAAGAAGAACATCGCTGCGGAAATAATAGCAGGAACAAGAATGATTAATAAAATAGCAAAAGCAGGGTTTTCCTTAAGTGTGCCATTAAGTTCAAAGATAAAAGAAAGAACAAAGCCAGCAAGGAAAATGGTGCCTGTTGTTATAAATAATGCAAGATATCTTCTACGTAGGTTCATTATTTGCCGCCTTTCTTTTTCATCATTTCATCTAATAATTCTTGTTTGAGTTTCTTTTTCTCTTCTTCACTAAAGCCATCTAATGAACTTGACTCAGATCCACTTGGTTTTTTATCACCATTTGGATTATCTCCCCCACTAGCACCTTCTTCAGGTTCTTTAACCGCCTTAAATATATCAAGGACAGAAGTAACAATAAGATATGAAGCTGGAATTAAGAGTAAAACAATTAAACCCCAAGGAGTTGTAATGAAATACAAAATTCCACCTAAGAATGGACTATTTAATATTACCACACCAAAGAGTTCTTTTTCGGTGAAAGTTTGATATTGACCGAATTGGGATTTATAGCCTTCTTTATTAGTACCAGAGGTAAAGAAGATATATCTTCCTTCACCAAGAGGTTTAGATTCATCAATTTGAATTTCTCTTAAACGGTGGGTCATTGGATAATTAGTTGGTGAAGTTGGATCACTTGGCCCAATTTCCTTATCCCATTTAGTAATTCCACCAGTAGTAGGAACATATGGGTATCTTTGGTTATCGAAGAAAGTTAAATCAATAGTTTCTTCTTTTAAATACATTTGATAGATGGTTTCACAATCGTGTTTATGAGTAACAATTGCGGTATTTACACCATATTCAGGAAGCATGGAATCAGTTTCGATAAGGAATGTTGAATAGCCAAATGCAACATTACGGCCATAGTTTTCACCACGATGAATCATTCCATCAATAACAAAAACACCAGCAAATACAAATACTGCGGCAAAGAAACCAGTAATAGCCCATTCAATTATACGACGGGCTTTTGATTTTGGTTTCTTCTCTTTTTTATCAGTAGAGTCTTGAGGTTTAGCTTCATTATTAGCTTCACTTTCAGTAGCAGGTTTTTCTTCTACTGGAGTTTCTGTTTTCTTTTCTTCATCCATAGTTATTCAGCTTCCCCTCCTTCCTCTTTATTTTCTTCATCTAAAAGTTTTTCAGAAT
>CAMOYS010000052.1 GCA_946630435.1 uncultured Caryophanales bacterium
AGCGTTGAAGAAATGTATCAAATTTTCAACAAGAAATCCGGTCTTTTAGGTGTTAGTGAAGTTTCAAATGATAGTAGAGATATCGCTAAAGCATGTGAAGAAGGAAATGAGCTTGCTTTACTTGCTGATAAGTTATTTATTAGACGTGTTGCTGACTTCATCGGACAATATTATGTCCGTTTAGGTGGCGCTGATATGATTATCTTCTCCGCTGGTATTGGTGAAAATAGCAGTGAATTTAGAGAAAAAATTGTTGATGAAATTGCGCCTGCACTACATGTTGAAATCGATAAAGAACTCAATAAAACAATCCATGGAAAAGAATGCTTAATTAGCACTCCAAATAGCGCTATGAAAATCGCCGTTATCCCAACCGATGAAGAGGTTATGATTGCTCGCGACGCATACTCTTTCTATTTAAAAGGTAATAAATAATTTAATATTATCGAACCTAGTTAAGAAAACGCTTTCTTTAAGCAAAAGGGGCGTTTTTTCTTTTTTTATATTGACTAATTTGGATTATCTACTTAACATAAGTTAACTTTTTTGAAAGGAGAAAACGAGTATGAAAAAGAAATTATTCGGAATTGCCCCTGTTTGCTTATTAGCTGTCGTCGGTATGGCTAGTTGCGGAGGCGGAGGACAAAGTGGAGGTAATGAACCAAAGAACTTAAAAGAATTCATTGCACAATTCACTGTTGGTCAAGAAATCTCTAGAACAGATGCCTTAAAAATCTTTGCTAGCCCACTTATTGAATCAAATGACGCTAGTGTTACAAATGCTTCTCACACTTATAACTGCTATGAACCATATTGGGCATTAGCAGATGGTCAAGATGAAGAAGTCTATGAAAAGGCTGTTAACAAATCTGCTATTAAAGAAGAATTCCACAAATATAATGGCGGAATCTACACTACCGCAGTCGATTATGAAAGATATGGTTATGATAAATCCACAGTCGTTGATCCAGACGAAGATGATGGTTTAGCTAAAGAACCAGTTAAATATGTTGGTAATGCTTATATCGAAGCAGATGATGAAAAGATTCAATATATTTACACTCAAAACGAAGATGCTAATGATCCATTCTCCTTTGTGGATGAAGGTGATGCTGAAGATGAACGCTTAGAAATGCTTAATGAAGCTGGTGGTTTATCTGGTCAATTATTACAAGGTATTGCTGATGTTAATGAAGCATTTGGTTATTATTCAACTAACTGGACAGATTTAACTTCTAAAGAAACATTCACCGCTGAAAAGCTTGAAAACGGTGGTTTCAAAATCGAATATAAAGGCGATCTTTGCATGAATCTTTATTCTGCTGAAAGACTCTGGGGTTGGACATACGCTAAAGATGATGAAGATTATGAAAATCCATTATCACAAAAGACCGATAGATATAATGGTATCTATGTCGACCGTCGTATTTCCTTCCGTTACTATGTCGAATTCGATAAAGATGGTTTCATTGCTAACGCTAGAACAATTTACTTCTCTTATTGGACAAACATCTTAAGAGATACAGAATACGAACCAACAGATCCAATTCCAAACTATCCATTAACTGATGAAGAAGTCGAAGCATTAAATAAACCAGGAAGATTAGTGGTTCCAGAATATCTTTATGAAACCGATGAATCCGGTAATAAGAAAGAAGTTAAGAACCCATATACTGGTGAAAACTATGATGATTATCTCCCATACGAAGAAGATATCTTCGCAACTGATGGTAAAGATAATGGTGAATTCGCTGGCGAAGCTCCAGAAGCAAGTGCTTATCGTCCACAAGATGGTAGTGATACCGGTGCTTGGATTAATGCTAAAGAATTATTCGAAGAAATCTTCTAATTAATCTAATTAAGTTAACCCTGATTCGTCAGGGTTTTCTTATCGCTTAAATTGATTTAACGTTTTAATTAAGATATATTTCTAATATATGAGAAAAGATAGTGAAATAGAAAAATACGGGAAAAGTAGACGATTAAAATACCGCAAGTTTTTCCGTTTAATTGAGAAATACGACTATATCGCAGTGTTTAGACACGTTAAACCTGACTTTGATGCAGTTGGTTCCCAGATGGGTTTATATACTTATTTAAGAGATAACTATCCGAATAAACATGTTGTTTATGTTGGAGAAAATAGTGAAGACTTAATGCCTCAATGTGTTCCAGAAGTTAAATATGTTGATGATTCATTTTTTAAAGAACATGATGTTTTAGCTATCGCAGTGGATACTTCTCAAAAGAAAAGAATATCTGATGAAAGATATAAACTTTGTAAATATTTAGTGAAGATTGATCATCATCCTGAAGTTGACCGTTATGGGAGATTACAAATTGTTGATGAAGAATTATCCGCGGCAGGAGAATTAGTTGCAAATATCTTACTTAATCATAAAGGTGGACTTATTACACGCGAGTGCGCGTTCTATCTCTATATGGCTATTGCCGGAGATTCTAATCGTTTCTTATATGATTCAGTTACCCCGCATACATTTGAAGTTTCAATTGAATTACTTAAGAAGGGAATTGTTCTAAGTGATTTATACCGCAAGATGTATGAAGAGGACTTAGCATCTTTAAATGTAACCCGCTATGTTTTGGATAATTTCAAAGTCACACCTAATGGAGTGGCCTACTACATTTTAGATAAAGAAACCTTAAATAAACTTGGGATTAAGGCTAAACAAGGGAAGAACAATATCAACGTTTTTGATCACTATAAAGGAATTAAAATTTGGTGCTCATTTAGTGAAGATATTGAAGAGAAAGTTTGGCGCACTTCAATAAGATCCGCTGGACTTCCTATAGAAAAAATCGCTTCAAAGTATAATGGCGGAGGTCATGCTCAAGCCTCTGGAGCAAAGCCAAAAAATATGAAGGAAGTTATGGAACTTATTAACGAACTTGATGAGTACGCTAAAGGGAAATAAGTTACTATAAATAAATATAGAGGAAAGGTTATCTAAAAGTAACCTTTTTTATTTTATTTAATAAATAGTGTTGCTAAAATATTGTTATGAGTTTTATTCCACTTCATGTTTATAGCCAATATTCTTTTTTAAGAAGTGGTTTTAAGCTTGAAAACTATATTAAAGAATCCACAAAACTTGGTTATAAAAATATCGGTCTATGCGATTTTGAAACTTTAACTGGCGCCCCTTTATTCGTAGATCTTTGTTACGCTCAAGGGAAAAAGGCCATTGTTGGTGAAGATATTGAAATCGAAGGATTAGTGTTTTCCTTTTTTGTAATGAGTGAAATCGGCTATCGCTCTTTAATTAATCTAGGAAATAAAAAGAAACTTAGTGGAGTTACTCTTAGCGATATCAAAGAAAACGCAAACGGATTAATTATTGTCTTAGATATTATGCAGGATATATTAATCGAAAAATCTGGAGATAGAGATTTTGGTAAATATATTTCTAGTTTTACTGATGGACTTCCTTATTTTTATTTTGGAATCAACGATGATGGAAGTAATAAAAACTACGTTGAAGACTTCCGTGAATTTGCATCATCCCACTCCTACAAAGTAATTGCCTTCCCATTTATTAAATATGCCAAAAAAGAAGATGCGATTATTTTAAGAATGTGTGAAGCAATTAAAAATGATGAAACACTAGAAGAAAACGAACTTAAAGGACCAAATTATTTATTAAATGTAACTGAAGTTGAACATCTTTATACTGAAGAAGAAATTAATAACACAGAAGAACTAGCTTCCTATATTAATTTTGATATTTCCTCTAAAAGAGGAAAGATGATTAACTTCTCTAATGATTTAGGTTTATCTAGCCCAGATTATTTAAAGAAATTAGCGTATGATAACTTAATTAAACTTAATATCGCCGACACAGCTCATCAAGAACGATTAAAAATGGAACTTGATGTTATTATCTCGATGGGTTTCGCGGATTATTTTTTAATCGTTCAAGATTACGTTAATTGGGCTAGAAACCATAATATTCCAGTTGGTCCAGGAAGAGGATCTGCAGCAGGTTCACTTGTATCCTACGTTTTAGGAATCACAATGGTTGACCCACTTGAATATGATTTATTATTTGAAAGATTTTTAAATAAAGAAAGACAAACAATGCCTGATATCGATGTTGACTTCTCTGATATTAAAAGAGAATGGGTTGTTTCTTATTTAAGAAAGAAATACGGAAATGACCATGTTTCGAATATCTTAACTTGCCAAACTATCTTAGCTAGACAAGCTTTAAGAGATACGGGAAGAATTTTTAAATATCCTCAAAGAGATATCGATTTATTAACAAAGTTAATCCCAACTCATCATAGTAAAAATATTACATTAAGAGAAACGTATAAAACCGTTAAAGCATTCCGCGATTTAGTGGATAACGATGCTTATTATTTAAAGATTGTTTCTTTAGCCTCTAAGATTGAAGGATTTATTAGACAAGCTGGTATGCATGCCGCTGGTGTTGTTTTAAATGCGGAACCACTTGATAAAGTTATCCCTGTTTCTATCGATAGTGATGGTAAATATATCGAAGAATATGAGATGAGTTATTTAGAAAAACAAGGGTTCTTAAAGATGGATATCCTTGCATTACGTAATTTAACTATCGTTGAAGAATGTTTAGAAAAACTTAAAGCTAGAGGCGTTAATCTTAAGATGGATGATATTCCATATAAAGATGAAGCTGCTATTAAAGTTATAAAAGATGGTAACACTACTGGTATTTTCCAACTTGAATCTAGCGGTATGAGAAACGCAATTCAAATCTTAGAACCAGAGAAATTCGAAGATGTTGTCGCTTTATTAGCTTTATTTAGACCAGGCCCAATGCAAGAAATTAAAACATACGCGAATAGGAAAAAGGGAATTGAAAAGATTACTTATCCTTCTAAAGATTTAATTAAGATTCTTGAACCAACTTATGGAATTATTGTTTACCAAGAACAAATTATGCAAATTGCATCTGTCTTTGCAGGATTTTCTTTATCACAAGCAGATATCTTTAGAAGAGCGATTTCGAAAAAAGACGCTTCTAAATTATCATCTTTAAAGAACTCTTTCATCTTAGGAGCAATGGAAAAAGGACATTCAAGACAAGTTGCGGATGAAGTATTTGAACTTATCGCTAAATTTGCGGACTATGGATTTAATAAATCTCACGCTTTATCTTACGCGGTATTTTCCACAAGAATGGCGTATTTAAAAGCTAACTATCCAGAAGAATTCTATTCCTCTATTTTAGATAATACGGGTGGAGAATCTGATTCATTTGTCCTTGCCATCAACGAAGTTAAAAGCGCTGGTATTGAAGTAACCACCCCTAACGTTAATCTTTCCACCAATGAATTTGTGATTAATGAAGGAAAACTTGTTTTTCCACTTAATAGAATTAAAGGCTTATTTAATGAACAGGCCAATAACATCATCTTAGAAAGAGAGATTAAAGGTCCGTTTACGGATTATTATGATTTTGTTTTAAGAATGAAACAATATAAGCTTGGTGCGCCAATGTTAATGAAATTAATTAACGCCGGGGCTTTAGATTGTTTAGATCCTTCAAGAGCGTCTTTAAGAATTAATATGCCAAATGCAATTAATTACACTAATCTACTTTCTGATGAAGATGGGGTGGCGATTATTGATATGTCTAGTTTTGCTAAACCTATTTATAATCACGTTGAAGATGACTATATTGAGAATCTTAATTTAGAGAATGAAGCCTTAGGTTTAATGATTAGTGGTTCCCCACTTGATATTTATAAAGATGAAATTGCCAAGATGAATATCACTAAGATTCAAGATGCGATTAAAACTAGTAAGACTGTTACTATTGTGGGAATTATTAAAACGATTAAAACGATTAAAACTAAAAATGGTCAGCCGATGGCGTTTATATCTTTATATGATGATACGATGGAAATTGAATCCACGATCTTTTCTACTTTATACGAAGAATATTCACAATTACTTAAACGTAATAGCGCCATTATAATTGAAGGATATTATCAAAAAGAACGAGGCGGTTTTGTAGCGAAGACTTTGTCTTCATTTAAAAAGGAGAATAAATAATTATGGCTAAAGCATATGTTATAGATGGAAACTCTTTACTCTTTAGAGCGTTTTATGCGACTTATCGAGGAAATGATGATGAAGTTTTAAGAACTAAAGACGGGATTCCTACTAACGCTTTATTTGCTTTTGCTAATATGATTAACCGTATCCTTTCTTCTTTAAAAGAAGGCGACGCTATTTTTGTGGCCTTTGATACTGGTAAAGAAACATTCCGTCATCAAGAAAATAAAGATTATAAAGCGAACCGTAAACCTTGCCCACCGCTTCTTTTAGAGCAAATGCCTATAGTAAGAGAATTCTTAAAATCATTAAATATCTTCACTTACGAAAAAGAAGGTTTTGAAGCGGATGATATCGCTGGAACTTATTCTAAACTTGCTGGTAAAGCAGGATATGATGTTATTGTTTATACTTCTGACCGCGATTATCTTCAATTAATTGATGATAATATCACTATCCATATTCTTAAAACAGGTATGTCTAACATCATGATTATGGATGAAAAGGCAATGATTGAAGAATATGGGTTTAAACCTCTTCAAATTATTGACTATAAAGGTTTAAGAGGAGATGCAAGCGATAACCTGCCTGGTATTCCTGGGGTTGGTGATAAAACCGCGGTTAAACTTATTCAAGAATATGGTTCATTTGAAAAGATTATTGAAGAAGCACCAAACTTTAAATCAAAAGTTGGGGAAAATATTGTTACTTATAAGGAACAAGGTCGCCTTTGCTACCATTTAGCTGTGATTGATATCAATATGGATCTTCCATTTACAGTCGAAGACACGATTTATAGCGGTTATAACTTTAAAACAATTAATGAATTTGCGACTAGATATGAACTTAAACAATTCATGAATAGACTACCTTCAAAACTTAAAATCTTAGATGAGACTAATAACAATGTTGAATTTAGCGAAATTGATTCTATTAAAAATGTTACATTAGACACCACTAAAGGAGTTGGCATCTATTTAGATAAAGATGAAGGTAACTATAATAGCGCAGTTATCTATGGTTTAGCCATTGTTGATGAAAAACATAATTACTACATAAATATCGATAATCTTAAAAAAGATTTAGAACTTAAAAAGATTTTAGAAGATGAAAATATAAAGAAATATTGTTATGACTTTAAGGCTATTAAGGTCGCTTTATCATATTTAGATATCGAACTAAATGGTTTATATTTTGATCTTCTTTTAGCGGCATATCTCCTTGATTCATCCTTAAATAATAACCTCGAAGGAGTGATGAATTATTTCGGAGTAAATTTATCAAATGTAGAACATAGTGAACTATCTTTATTTGATAATTCAAACGCAAAAAAAGCTGCAGAAGTCGCTTATTTTAGTTTACATATCGCCAATAAAGTATTTACTGAGCTAGATAAAATTGCCTGCTTAAAACTATATAAAGAGATTGAAATTCCTCTCGCTAACGTTTTAGCGAATATGGAAATTGAAGGCTTCCCACTTGATCCAGATAAACT
>CAMOYS010000053.1 GCA_946630435.1 uncultured Caryophanales bacterium
AAAAATTCTTGTGCTGGCACTGTTGTTAATACTTATTACGCTGATACAGCTAGCGATGTAATTAGAAACGAAGAAATGTATTTCAAAGGAACAATCTTAGATAACGATGATATTTATGATATTAGAGCAAATCATTTAGATGCAGGCTTTAATTATGTTAATACTGTTCCAGGAATTGACGCGACAAAATTAAATTATAAAGCGGCAAAAATATATAAGAACCCTAATGGAAAGAGCTTTGACCCTAAAGATCCTGACCGCGATTATAAAGATGAAAATATTGTTACAACCACTGATAAAAATGTCACTAAATGGCAAATTGTTTTAGAACCTCAATCGGGAACATATTTTGATATTGGTGAAAAAGGTGGCTGTTATATGTTTGATTATCCAGTCGCGACTTCTTATTCAAACTATAATGCTTCTATTTGGTTAATCGGTGAAGATGATACAGGTAAATCCAAAGTTATTACTTATGATGAATGCCGTTATAACCAAAGAAATGATGGAAAAACTATTCGTGAATTATATTCAATTGAAAAGGTTAAACGCATTGTTATTCTTCCAACAGGGGGCTTATATCGTTTATCTCCAGCTTTATATTACGAACCTTTTGAAAAGTGTATTGATCGATATCAAAAAGCGATGGAAAACGGTGTTAGTAACGTTAAACTTGGAACAGATTATTTCTCTTTTGAATCTAATTATGAAAAAGAAAGATATATTGTTACCCAAGTTGCATACACTCCGGGATGGAAAGTAAAAGCAACTGAAGAAAATGGCAATGTAACTTATCCAAAAGTCTATAACTCTCAAGGTGGATTTGTTGGTTTTGTCGCTCCTAAAGGTAATGTTAAATATGAAATGACCTATATGACTCCTTATACAGGTGTTGGTGCTGCTGCGACCATCTTTAGTGTCTTTGGAACAGCAGGATTAACTATCTTAGCTATTAGATTAAATAAAAAGAAAAAAACTGCCGAAGCAGATAATATTCAAGAAGAAGAAACCACAAATTAATTCATGTGGTATATCTTATAGATATAGTTTTTAGGAATAGAGGTATTTTCGCTTACTCTTTTAATCGCGTCTTTCGTGGAAACACCATTTCTTTCTAAACAGTTAACCATCTTAATTAATTCAGTATCATCAATATTTATTGGAGTTTCATTTCTATTTCCTTCAATAACTAAAACGATTTCCCCTTTAATTGTAGACATATCAAGTTCAAGAACATTTTCTAAAGTATCGCGTATATATTCTTCATGTAATTTAGTTAATTCGCGCGCAATACAAATACTTCTATTACCAAAGATAGACATTAAATCACCTAAGGTTTTTTCGATACGATGAGGGGCTTCATAGAAGATAATTGTTTCTTTTCGTTTAGAAAGATCTTTTAATTCATTAATTCGTTCTGATTCTTTCGCGCTTAAAAATCCATGGAAATAGAATTTAGATGAATCAAGTCCAGAGGCCACTAAAGCAGTTAATAAAGCGTTAGCACCAGGGATAACCGAAACATTAATCCCATTTTTTAAAGCGTGTTCAACAAGTAACTGTCCTGGATCAGAAATACCAGGATAGCCAGCATCGCTAACATAAGCAACTTTAGTGCCTTCTTTCATCTTTTCAATTACATATTGTGAAGCTTGAACTTCGTTATGTTCTCTTAAAGAATAAAGAGGTTTTTTAATTTGGAAAAATGATAATAATCTACCTGTTACACGAGTGTCTTCACAGGCAATTAAGTCGACTTCTAGCAGGGTTTTTAAAGCGCGCGGAGAAAAATCTTCAAGGTTTCCAATTGGTGTAGCCACTAAATAAAGAAGTGGTTTTTTATCCTGAAAATTTTTACTTCTCATAGCGTTTCTTAATTAATGGTTTAATCTCTGCAAGTGGGACAAATTCAACATCATCTCCAGATTCAATTTTAACAACTCTAGATAAGACATTATAGGAAGTGATTTTAAATTGAACGCCATCTTTAAAGAAGGTAGTACCAATATTTGGGAAGTCTTTTTTAAGTTCGGTGTAATTATCATCTTCATATAACAAGCAACAAATTAATTTGCCACAGTGTCCACTTAGCTTAGGGATATTTAAAGATAACATTTGGTTTTTAGCGCGGTTAATGGATATGCCTTCCATTGATGGAATAAATGTAGAACAACAAAGTGGGAGTCCACATATACCTATTCCACCGATATAACGTGCTTTATCTCTTGGGCCAATCTGTCTTAATTCAATACGGCAGTGGAGTCTAGAGGCTAAAGCTTTTAATAATTCTCTAAAATCGACACGTTCATCTGCAACATATGTAATTGTTACTTTAGTGCCATCAAGCGCATATTCTGCTTCAAGAGGTGACATTTCAAGTTTTAATCTTTCAATTTCTTCATACGCTACTTTTAGGGCACCTTTTGCGCGTTTTTTGTTTTCTTCAAAGATAAATAAATCATCTTCAGATGCTTTACGAACGATTGGTTTTAAAGGTAGTTCACTCTTATAGTTTTTAATATCAAAAGATTCGGTAGCAATTTTACCGACTTGTACGCCTCTAATTGAATCAGCGATTACAAAGTCGCCAACTTTTAATCCATCTATGTCTGTTCCAAAATAATAAGCTTTTGAGGAATTTTCAAATTTCACGCCAACATAGTATTTAATATCCATATACTTTTATTCCTCCTTTGTTATTTCATAAATTATGTGATCGAACAATAATCCGATATTTAAGTTAAGAGATAATTGACCTACTGAATTCATTAAGGTTAATAATGCTTTATCAACATACTTAATCTTTTTAGATAAGTCTTCAAGTATTGTAGCATAACTTTTTAAATAAATATCACCCTTAGATGTTAAATTTAACATATCTTGGAAGAAGATAATTAGTAAGTCTAAATATAATTTGGCTTGAGGATATGTCTTTATTTCATTAATAACAATACTTTCACAGGTAAAAATTGCATCCTCTTTTGAAGTTAGTAAAGCATCGATTTGTGCTAAAACCAAATCTTTAATTTTCAAATAATTTTCATCTGTAGAAATAGTGTTAATTGTGTTTGGATCAAAATATAAACCGCTTAATAATTCAGCATCGTCTTGAGCAACACCATTAGCGATAGAATCTTCAATAACGGTTTGTCTTTCAATTTCTTTTAAGCGAAGAACTTGCGTTCTAGAAATAATAGTTGGAAGAATCTTTGATTCATTTTCAGTGGTTAAAATGGCATAAACGTTTTTGCCAGGCTCTTCTAAGAATTTTAAAAGAGAGTTAACTGCGACAGTTGTCATTGTCTCCGCAAGATGGAGAATATAAATCATAACCCCGTTTTTCTCTAAGGCTGTTTTATCAAAAGTAGTCATAACTTTTTCAACATCACCCTTTTTAATTTTACTTTCGCTACCATCAACAATTATTAAGTCACCATAGGTGTGTTCATCCACTCTTGCGCAGGTTAAACAATTATCACAAGCAAAAGGATCATGATTTGGACAAAGAATTGATTTAGCAATATATTCAGCAATTTCTTTGATCGGCATCCCAACCGCACCAGAAATTAAATAAGCATGAGAAAGCTTATCATCTTTAATAGCGTTTCCAATGATTCTATAAACTACAGGTTGATATTTTTCTAAATATTCTTTTATTTGCATGAAGCTAATCTATCTTTAATTGCGTGATAGGCGTCTTCGATAACTTCTTCGAATGATTTGGAAGCATCAAGAATTACAAATCTATCAGGGAACCTATGTGCAATATCTAAAAATGTTTGTCTTACTTGATGGTGGAATTCAATTTTTTCTAAGTCTAATCTATTTACTTCTCTACCTTTATTGGCGGCGATTCTTTTTAAACCTAATTCAGGTTCGATATCGAATAACAAAGTTAAATCTGGGAAATATCCCTCAGTAGCGAAGTGGTTTAATTCTAAAATATAGTCAATTCCTAAGTTTCTTGCGCCACCTTGATAGGCTAAAGAAGAATCAATAAAACGGTCAGAAATAACGATCTTTCCTTCTTTAGTTAATGGCCAAACTTTTTCCACTAAATGTTGTCTTCTACTTGCTGCATATAATAATGCTTCAGTAACTGGATCCATCTTAGTGTTTTCTTTATCAAGAATAACATTACGGATTTGTTCAGCGATTGGTGTGCCACCTGGTTCTCTAGTTAAAACAACTTCAAAACCTTCTTTTTCTAATCTCGCTGCAACTTCTTTTGTAACAGAAGACTTTCCGCTTCCTTCTGGTCCTTCAATCGTAACAAACATAAGTTATTCTCCTTTTATATCTTTTCTACCTTCTAAGGCTTTAGATAAAGTTAATGAATCAGCATATTCAAGATGGCCGCCCATAGGGAGTCCATATGCTAAGCGTGATACTTTGATATCGCTATTTTCTAATAATTTAGCGATAAATAAGGCAGTTGTTTCTCCTTCAGTTGTAGGATTAGTAGCAAGGATGATTTCTTGAACATTGTCTTCTTCAATTCTACTCATAAGTTCATCAATCCTTAAATCACCAATACCGATTCCACTTACCGCGGATAAAACACCACCTAAAACATGATATAAGCCAGTATATGTGCCTAATTTTTCAAAAGAGAGCACATCTTTTGGATAAGAAACAACGAGTAATTTCGTTTTATCTCTTGATTCATCACTACATATTTCACACATTTCATCTTCGGTAAAAATTCCACATTTTGGACAGTGATGAATGTTTTCTTTTGCTTCCTGTAAAGCGTTTGAAAAGTCATTAACAACATCTTCATCCATTTCCAAAACAGCATAGGCCATTTTTTCCGCGGATTTTCTTCCAACACCTGGAAGACGAGAAAAACTATCCGCTAATTTGTTAATACTTTTCAATTCTTTCATTGATTAAAATAATCCTCCGGCTCTTCCGGTAATTCTTTCATTAAATTCAGCAACTTCAGCATCAATCTTTTCGAAAGCTTCTTTAAGTGCTAAAGCAATTGAATCTTCAATAAGTTCTTTGTTTTCTGGGTCGAAAGCGTCTTTATCAATATTGATTGATTTGATTTCCTTACTTCCCATAACGGTAACAGTAACAATGCCACTTTTATTAATAACAAATTCTTTAGCATCTAATGCTTCTTGAGCTTTCTTTAATTCTCTTTGCATTTTTTGTGCTTGTTGAATCATGGCTTGCATTTGGTTCATTCCCATAATTATTTAAACTCCTTTACATTTATTGAAATTGTGTTTGCTTTTGGTAAGGCAGAAATCTGACTTAAATTTTGATAAGAACGATAAATTCTTGTCGATTCACTTCGTGAAATAGCGTACACAAATATGTCTCTTCCAAGCATTTTACTCATTATCTTAGATAAATGATCCTGATTGGATTTGATATTAACTTTATTTGCTAAATTTGAGAAATCATAATCTAACACTAATACATCTTTGGTAAGAATGTATGGTTTACCATCTTTAAGTAAGGCAACCATATCTCCTAGTTGTGGATGCATGATATATGAATCAAGTTCGTTCCACCTTTGGAGAAGGTTTCTTTTCTCAAATTTATCCCCAAGAACCATTAATTTGATAATTGTGTTGTCATCGAGTTGATATTTATCACCTTCAACTTCCACAACTTGTTTATCTTTTGTTTCTTCGTCATCAAATAACCATGATGGTGGTTCTTCAACCTTAGGCTCTTCTTTTTGAACTGGTTTTGGTTCAACTTTAATTTCTGGTTTAACAAGAGGCTCCACTAAAGTAGGTTTTACTAAGCTTGGTTTTGCTTCTTCAATTATAGGTTTTTCTTGAACTATAGGTTTTTCAATTTTAACTTCCTCTTTTGGGAATTTTTTCTCAAAGGAAGGAGTTCCTATAGGTTTTTCTTTGATTTGTGGTGCAACTGGTTCATCTCTTTGAGTGCATAATTTAAGAATTGTAACTTCAAATAATGTCTTAATATTTGAGGCGGTCTTAAAATCAATTTGAGCTTTCAAAAACGCTCCAATCATAGCATTAAGTGAACCAATATCCATTAAGTTAGATAACTCAATCGCGTCTTCTTCTCTAATTGAAGTTAATTGTTGTTCAATACCAGTTTTCTTATAAATAAGAACATCTTTAAGTATTTCTAATAAATCGTTATTTAATCTCTTTAAATCAACCCCACCTTTAGAGAATGCAGTTAATTTATCCAATGATAAGGCAACATCGCCTTCATATATATTCTTAATAAATTGAATCTTTTCTTCTTTAGACGCTAATCCAAATAGCATATAGACATCATCAGTAGATAATGTGTTTCCAGAATAGGCTAAAACTTGATCTAAGATTGATAAAGCATCACGGACACCACCATCAGCTAATGAAATAACAGCATTAACTGCATCATCATCATAACCAATTCCTTCTTTTTCAAGAATTGTTACTAAACGTTCTTTGATATCAGCGTCGCTTACTTTATTAAAGTCATATCTTTGACATCTAGAAATAATAGTTGGAAGGATATTGTGAGGTTCAGTGGTGGCTAAAATAAAGACAACATGAGAAGGTGGTTCTTCAAGTGTTTTAAGTAACGCATTAAAAGCGTTAGTGGTCATCATATGAACTTCATCAATGATATATACTTTGTATCTACCTTTAATTGGAAGATAGTTAACTGTATCAATTAAGTTTCTAACTTCTTCAACGCCATTATTACTAGCGGCGTCGATTTCAATAACATCTGGATGAGAACCTTCAATAACATCAGTGCAATTCGAACATTTATTGCATTGATGTCCGATTCCCTCTTCACAGTTTAAAGCTTTTGCAAATAACTTTGCCATTGATGTCTTTCCTGTACCACGAGGTCCACAGAAAAGATATGCATGAGCGATTTTGTTATTTTCTAATGCATTTTTTAAAGTTTTGACGATGTGCTTTTGTCCAGCTACTTCCTCAAAAGTTTGTGGTCGATATGTTCTATATAATGCTTTGTATGACATAAAAATTCTTAGAAACAATTATACATATATTGAGTGCTCTTTTAAAGAATAAAAACTATCAAATTAATTTAAAAATTAATATTTATAAGATGCTCTATGTTTCAAATATTTATTATGATATAATCTTCGTAATTATGGAAAACGCACTATTAAAACGACTCGAAGTTTCAAAGGAAAGATTAGCTCAAATCGATCAAGAACTCCTTGATGAAAACATCATGAGAGATATGAAAAAGTTTAAAGAATTAAACAAAGAAAGAGCAAATCTTGAACCTGTTGTTGAAGCTTTTGATAAATATCAAAAATTAGCCTCTGATTTAGAGGAAGCTTTATTAATGTCTAATGAAGCAGACGCTGAATTGTCAGCGTTAGGTAAAGAAGAACATAAACGTATTAATTCTGAAATGGAATC
>CAMOYS010000054.1 GCA_946630435.1 uncultured Caryophanales bacterium
ACGAAGTTTAGCATCAAGGTTAGATAATGGTTCATCCATTAAGAACACTTTAGCGTTTCTAACAATAGCTCTGCCTAAAGCCACACGTTGTCTTTGACCACCAGATAAGGCGGCAGGTTTACGGTCTAAATAGTCAGTTAATTCAAGGATCCGAGCAGCTTCTTTAACTCTAACATCGATTTCTTCCTTTGGAACATGTCTCATTTGTAAACCGAAGGCCATATTAGAATAAACTGATAAATGTGGGTATAAAGCATAGCTTTGGAACACCATGGCAACGTCTCTATCTTTTGGTTCGAGTTCGTTAGCAAAGACACCATCGATAAATAAATCACCACCGGTAATTGATTCTAAGCCGGCAATCATTCTTAAGGTTGTGGATTTGCCACATCCAGATGGGCCAACAAAGACAATGAATTCTTTTTCTTTAATATCGAGATTAAAATCAAAGACCGCTTGAACTCTATTTGGATAAATCTTGTTAATATTTTGTAATGAGATAAATACATTTTCAGGAGCGACTTTTTCTTGTTGCAAGGAAGCTTTTTGTTTCGCTACCATTCTTTTATAAACTACTTCTCTTTTACGCGCTAAAAGTTTTTGACGATTGAGTTCTTCTCTTTCTTTTAATTTACGTTCTTCTTTAGCTTGTTTACGATTTAGATTGTCTTTCATATTAACGATCTCCTTATCTATTTCTTAAAGGTATAAACCCTAACGTAATCAATTTTCATTTCCGCACTTTCAAAGTCATCATCTGGGGTGCGGTTATTATCGAAATTACCACCAACTGCTAAGTTAAGTAAAAGGTGGAAATCTTTTGTGAATGGATCATAAATTGTCCCATCCGCTTGATTTCTGCGCCAAAAACGAGCTGGAACAGTGCCAACAAGTTCATTGTCACAAAGCCATCTAAGTTCATCTTCATCCCATTCTAAAGAATAAAGGTGATAATCAGAAATATAGGTTTTTGGGCCTTCTTTTGCAGATCTGCCTTCACCATTAAATGAATAGGAAACGACTTGATAGTTATCGGAGCCACTACTAGATGCAACATGAACAGCGCCGGTATACATGTCATTTACTCTCCCGCGAGCTTCCATGATATCGATTTCGCCACTCCAAGGCCAACCCTTATTTTGATAATTAGTTTCTGGAAGCATCCAAAACGCAGGCCACATAGCGGTTTTTTCAGGAAGAGAAATTAAGGCTTCAATACGACCATAAGTAGTAAAGACTTTGCCTTTAGATCTTATACGTGCACTTGTGAAGTGATAGCCACCCTTTTCTTCTCTTTTAGCAGTAATTACTAATTTTGAATCCTTAATAGAAACATTTTCTTTCGTGTAATATTCAAGTTCACTATTACCCCAGCCTGTGTTTGGAGAACCATCTCCAATCATATATTCCCAGTTTTCTTCGTTTAATGTTTCGCCATCAAAATCATCATTAAACATTAGCTCATAGCCATCATAATTTGGGATTTTTGGAGATTCATTTGAACAAGATATTAACATAGCAATTAAAGGAACAAATACGGCACTTCTTAGTAGTTTTTTCATCATTGGAACCACCTCACATAATCTATTTTCATCTGCTTTGGAAGAGTTTCATCATCCGGAGTAGACCAGTCATCAAATTGTCCACCAATAGCAAGATTAAGGATGATATAAAAATCTTTATCAAATGGTGCGACATCATTTGTTAAATCACTATATGTTTGCCAAGAGTTTTTATAGGCAACATAGTTTACATTACCGTCCACATAGAAAGTAATGGAGTTAGCTGTCCATTTACAAGCATATGTATGATAATGAGTAATTTTGGATGAGTGATTATATTCACTAGTGGAGTATGTGTGATCAGTGCTACCTTGATAAGTGTAGTGAAGAGCGCTACTACTAACATAAGGTAAACGACCTCTTGCTTCCATAATATCAATCTCGCCACTTCTTGGCCATCCGCCATAATAATCATCATTTGGCATTAACCAGAAGGCAGGCCACATTGCTGTACCTTCAGGAAGAGCGATTCTAGCTTCAATATAACCATAAGTGAAATAAGCTTTGTTATAAGTTCTTATACGTGTAGAAGTATAGTTTTGCTCACCACGTTTCTCATTTTTAGCTTCAATGGTTAAAACACCATCTTTAACTACGTCATTCGAATCGGTGTAATATTGAAGTTCACCGTTTCCCCAACCCCAGTCACCATTACCAATTTGATAGGACCATTTAGATTTGTCTAAGGAAGTGCCATCAAATTCATCTTGGAAAACTAGTTTAGTGTAACCAGTTGGATAAGTAACTTCACTTGTTGGTGTGTCATCTCCGCCTTCATCTGATTTTAAAATCCATTTAATATCGCTAATTTCTAGAGTATTATCTCCAATAGAAGTTGGACAAACTAGACGGAAAGAGGCTTCATTTGATACTTCATTATAGGAAACGGAAATATTGTTTGTTCCGGAAATAAGTGAAACATTAGTTCCATTAACTCCAATCGTACCCGCTTTATTAGATTTTAAAATGAATGAAATAGTATATCTTTCGCCATTAGTGAGTTCTGAATTTTTATAGAAAGATTGGAAGCCCCAATCGCAACTTCCACTTTTAATGGTGTAAGAATAATAAATAGTTTTATTTTCAGCGTAATGATTGCCAATTTCCACTACAGAACCATTCCAATTTGTATCAGCCCAATAAAGGAAAGTATTAGGAATATCAATTGAATTAGATTTATCACCATATTTATCATTTTCTGAACCATGGTTAATCGTGGTTTTTGAAGTTGGAATATTGGCGCATATATAATCGCTAGTTTCTTCACTAGTAGATGTGGTTTCGCTTGTGGTAGATGTTTCTGAAGTTGTATCAGAAGTAACTGAAGTATCGGATGTAGTTGATGTTTCAGAAATTATAGATGTATTAGAAGTATCGGATGTAGTTTCACTAGTTACGCTAGTTGTGCTTACTGAGGTTTCACTATTAGAAGTGCCTTCACTTGTATTAGATGTATTTGAAGTTTCGCTATCAATAAAAGAAGAGTTTCCTTTACTATCAGATGGAACTACATTAAAAAATGAGCATGAAGAAATAGTTAAGATAGATACGATAGATAAAGGAAACAAAAATTTCTTCATTAATAAATCTCCACGTGTAATTCCTTAATCTCTTTATTTCTAATTTTTTCCGCAAGAAGTCCACTAATTTCATCGTAAAGAGTGTTATCGATGCGATATCTTAAGTTAACTCCTTTATAGCAATCTAGACGTTTTGGATTATGATAAATAACTTTAACTTTATTAAATAATTCAAAGCTTACTTCATCGTTACTATCGAAATAAGAAGCAGGTAATTTAGGTTCTAAAGATAAAGTTAATTTGTTGTTTTTAAATGTGAATAATCTTGGACCAACAAAGATATTAAAGAACATATCAATAACTTCTGCATTAGCGCCAGTAAGACGAGCAAAGAAACCTTGTCCATGTAATGCTTTATTAGGATTACAAGTTGGAACAATAAAGGAAGAGGCTTCAATTGGGCTTCTTCCATAAATATATGGATCCATATTATAAACAAGGTTAACTTGGGCTTCTTTATAGAAATCTTCATATAAACCGGCTTTAAGTAAACCAAGAAGATATTTATAGGCCATATGTAAGAAGTCACATTCTCTTTCAAGCCAACCTTTAGTAAAGGCGTGAACACGGCCTATTGCAAATGGAGCGTTTTCAATATCAGCACAAGTTTTATAAAGACCTAAGGTTTGATCTCTTAAATCAGATGCGTAAATCTTCTCATAATCTTCTTCATTAAAGAATTCTTGACCAAGTTTTGCCATACGGGCACTTGCTTCTAAGAAATATGGAATAAGAACTTGTTTAAATTTAAGAGGTTTAACAACTTCAAATCCTAAATGATTCTTTTTATGAAGCGGTTCGTATTCTGTTACTTCGTTAATAATATAAGAAGGAATAATTCCACCACCGAGTTTCTTCGCGTCTTTAATACCGTTTGTTAATACTTCTTCCATATCGTTTAGGAAGGCTAATACTTCATCAACTTTAATTGACTTAGTTTTACCACTAACTTCATAACGGCATCTTAAACGTAATTCTTCTCTAGCGCTTGTAACTTTATCCCAATAAGTAAAGCTATTTAAGTTACCAAGTTTAAGGTCGATTAACGCGGATTCTACTGCTTTAAATAAATCAAATTGTTCTTCTAAAACTTCGATATGTTTATCTTCAAATGACTTAAGGGATTCATCTAAATAATTAATAAGTCTTAAAAGTTCAATAGATTCACTCATCGCTGAAGAGAATAAACCAGGAAGACCATTCATCGCGTCATTCCAACCTGGCTTTTCACATTCCATCTCAATACCCATCTGATGAGCGTCAAGCGTAGAGAATTTAACTAAAGCAAGGTTAAAGATTTTAGAAGCTAAAGTTGTTTTAATAACGTTACCATTTTTATCTTTAAGCCATAATGTTTCGTTTCCAGTTAAATGGAGCTTTTCATTTTCCTTTTTAAAGTTAGCTAAGTCTAAAGCGCCGTATTGACGGATCTTTCCATCTTCTCTTAAACAATACTTTTCATCTCTTGGTTCAACATAAACATGGGAATAGAAATATTGATAATCATCTCTAAATAAGAGTTCTTCAAGTTTATCTGGATAAATAGAAGTGTAATTAAGAAGTAAATCAACATTATAGGTCCAGTGATCAACCCAGTAGCCTTCACCAAAGGAAGCTTCAACAACTTGTTTAGATTCTCCTAAAATATCTTTAAAAAGTAAATCTGGGTCAGTACCTAATGTTTTTTCGTTATCTTTAAGCAAAGTATATAGTTCACTTGGGTAATATGATTTTGCTAAAGAAATGACTCTATCTTTTAAGGATTCATTAACTTTATTGAAGACTTTATTATCGCCATTAAAGACAAATTTAAGAGGCTTAACAGTTAATGGGTTTTGACCATCAATTTGGATTAAGTTAAAGAAGAGATAAATGTTATAGTCTTTAATTTCATTTAAGAAATATAAGTCGCTGCGGCGGTTTTGATTAACATCTCTAAAGTTACCTGGGCCACTCGAATAATATAAAGATGGGATGGAGAAGAAATTATAATCTCTTTCCATATCGCCGTGTTTACGGGAATATAGATAATAAATTTGACCGTTTTTATTATCGTCTAGAATGGTTGGAAAACCACCTCTTAAGTTATTATCTAAAACAGATTGAACGATATAATCATCAAATAAAGGATTAGAAGTATGAATATTATGTGGGAGTAAAGAATCCACAAGTTCTTCTGTTTCTTTAATCATGTTATCGAGTTTATTAAAGGAAAGAACATCAATCGCATCTTCAAAATCTTCAACAGTGTCAAACGAGGAAAATAAAGTAATGAATTCGTATTCTTCATCTTCTACGAAATGTTTCTTCTTTAAAGAATAAGCACATGGGAGTTGATTTTCGGTTTGTTGACCTTCAATAAGATCTAAATATTTACCAGATTCAAAATTAACAGGCTTGATTAAGGAATTATCATCGCAATAAATAACTGATAGTTCAACAATATTAGTTAATCTTTCATCATTAAAGTCAATTGATACAAAACCATTTCCATCTTTTGCAAGTTCAACAATAGAAGCGTCTTTAGTCGATGTTTTAAATTTCACAAATGGACGATTATCACCCATATCGATTTGGCAATAAGCGGACATTAAAGACACTAAATCTTTATAAATAGAATTGGATAAGCCTTTCGGGAAAAGAATTGTTAAACCATCAACAAGTTCAACATCTTGCTCCACTTTCGATTTAAATTCTACCTTTCTTAATAAACCTGGATAGGATTTATTCGAGACAGAAGAATAAGTAATTTTAAGGGAGTATCTAGGGGTTTCTTCAAAAATAGTAAATGAGGTTTTAGAGATAGATAGGTAGTTGTTATCTGTGCTATAAAAAAATGGAGTAACTACTTTTCCATCAAGTTTTAAAAATGTTCTAAATCCTTTAGTTAAAATGTTTTGATACGCTAATGTAGCACTATCAAATGGAGTGATTGGAGTGTTACGGTCAGTAATTCCAAAACCTCCCATACATTGCCCGATATTAGCGTAAAACGCCCAAAGCGGTTTGCCTGTTTTTCCTGCTATTGCAGGTAAGAAAGAGGAAAAGCGTTTTGCGTGCTGAAAATCATTAATAATAAATTTTCCGTTTTCGTATTTATAAGAAACCATATATTTAACTTTCTAAGGCGGGACAGTATTTATTTACCATCCCGCCTAAATATTTAATTATGCAATTGTTTTAACAGTTACTTGAGGAGCAACTAAAGAAGGTAATTCGCCGTCTTTAATATTCCAGATAGTTGCATCAAATGTAGCGAAATTAGAAGCCACTTTTAATCCAGCCATATCTAAGGTAGTGCAGTTAGTTAAACTACCTAAATCAGTACCACCAGAAGTTGGTTTGAGTTCCGCTAAATGAGTTTGAGAGAAATTAATTGGGCGATAAGTATATTGAGCAGTACCATTACTTTCTCCAGCAAAGACTGGGTTTTGATATTTTAAACAAACTGAGTTAGATACTTGACCCCAGGTCTTACCAGCAAAACCATAAACACCATTAGATTGAGTTCCGTTTGAATCTAAAGCTTTACCAGTTTTTTCAGAGCCTTTTGGATAATCACGGTCAACACCGGCAAAGTTCCACCATGGGACTTCATTATCCGGTGAACCAATTGGGTGATCCCAACCATAATCAGTTCCGTCTTTACCAGGATAATCATCTCCGTAATCAGTGTAGAAATTTAAAACGGAAACGTTTTGAGTTAAAGAGATACAGTTAGAGACATTACCACTTCCTGCGACAATACCAAAGGCGGCGCCAGTATTACAGTCATTATCATAGAAGTGAGTGCACATTTCCGCAGAACAGTTAGCCTTAATTAATAAGTTTTCCGCTCTACCCATAATGTTTCCAGCGACAACTCCAACGATTGTTCTACCTCTTACATGACAGTTATCAAAGACGAGGTTACGGACTAAGCCAGAGCTACCGATAACTTGGAAGATACCAATGTTATCACCATTAACGTGAGAGCCACTAAATTTTGGAGAACCGGAATAAACATCATAATTTGATTCATATGATGTTGGTAAACCTTTGGTCTTTGGTAGATCAGAATAGTAAGCAGTTAAGTTTTTAATCGCGTAACCATTACCTTCTAAAATACCATGGAAGTAAGCGTTGCGAGTGTCTGTTTCACTATAATAAGTACCAATAGGTTCAAAGTTTCCAAAGTTAGCAAAATCAAT
>CAMOYS010000055.1 GCA_946630435.1 uncultured Caryophanales bacterium
TCTTAATATGGAAGAAATTAACACAACATCCGCAACAAGTTATGGTGATATTCATCATGAATTTATTTTTAATTTAGATAAAGCATCTTTAATGAGACACGCTCATAAAAATGTGGAAGGGCCAAGTGCAAAATTTGCTAAAGTAGTGGAAGATACAGAAGACAAACTTTCTTACCGCCTTGATCTTGATTTGGCGGGAGCTAATCTTCATGTTCATTCGTTAGTGTCTTTAACATTTGAAGTCATTGATGAAAACACAACTAAAGTCATTATAGATGTAGATAAATCTGATAATCCAGAAAGAGATATTAAGAGTTATCAAGCATTCTTTGATCGCTTTATTAAAAAAGAATTAAAAGTTAGAGCGAAAGAAGCTAAGAAAGCTGCAAAAAAAGCCGCAAAAGAAGCGAAGAAAGCTGCTAAAAACAAATAATATTATTTGAGACAATTTTTCCCAAAGAGGCGAGTTCTTACTCGCTTTTTTGTTGTTCTTTCTTCATTTTAGTCCAGTTTATAAATGAATAAGCATCATAAATTAAGAAAGTTACAAAGCATATTACAAGCGCTAAAAAGGAAGAGTCATCAACTGTCGCTAAAGACCATAAAACAATTAAAACGATATCGTTAATTACATAGGCAATCGCATAAAATCTACATCTTCTTAACGCTAAATACGAAGCGGTGAAGGAAGTAAATATTGATATAGTGGAGGTAATTAAGTTCGCTGTGTTTAAGTATCTAAGAATAAAATAAAATCCAACGGTTACCGCGCTAGAAAGGAAGAAAAGGAAGATATATTCTTTTATCTTTAAATCTTCATTAATTTCGACTTCATTCTTATTTCTTTTAGATGGGTGTCTTATCCAACTTACTAAAGTAATCGTTGCAATTAAACCGGTCATCCCAACATAAGTAACCATCTCTCCATAATAATGGGCTTGATAAGAAATATAAGCGTACATTAATGAAAAGATAACCGTTAAGATCATTCCGATTGGAGAGCCCTTAGCAAGGAACGCTAAAGAGATAACTCCAAGTATAGAGGAGGCTAAATAATAATATTTTTCATTATGAAAGATAATAAAGGCTAAAACGATAACTAGAATAGAGCTAAGTAATAAGATCCATTCAAAGATTGAGAAATAATTTAATATCTTCTTCATAATCTCAATAAGTTTAATCTATCTTAAAGTAAAAAGAAAACATGATATTTAATCATGCTCTCTATTTATTTAGTTTTCTTATTGTTCTTCAGTGTGATCTAGATACATTCCAATCTTTTTAAATTCTTCTAAGATGGAATAAATATCATTCCCTGATTTATCAATATATTTAAATGATTCTCCAGGTTCTTCTTCGGTGAATGTTTCAACCGCTAAATCGATTTCAAAATCATCTTTAGGGATATTAAGCTTATCAAGTACATCAGTAAAGACTTTCTTATCTCCCTCTTTATAGATATAAATCGTGTTATATCTTCCTTTCATGATTTCCACTCTTTCGTTCATTGAGGCAAAGCCAAAGAAAGAAGTTCCATCATTAATTAAGATATTCCCAACACTTTTAAGAATAAGTTCACTAGCTTCATAGTTTGTATTATCGAGATAATAAACATCCTTATGGTAAGGCGCATCATTAGTCTTTCTTAAAGTAACTTCCTTATCCATTTGACAAGGCACTTCTAAGATAAAGAAAGTTGGTTCTTTTAGTTTTTTAAGTAACTTTAAAAATACTTTCTCATAGTTATCCGCGTCGATATTCATAATGATGTGATTAGAATGGACACTATAGGATTCGATAATCTTCTCACTATGAGGTACTTTATATCCTTTAGAAAATTTCATATAACTTTATCCCCCTTTATTTAAGTACTAATACAAGTATTAAGGCCACAAGTAAACCTAAAGCTACGGTTCCTATACCAATAAGAATATAAAACATCATTCTAAGTTTCTTATTGTATTTATTAAGTAAGATCGTTCTTTCTTGCTTTAAAACATCAATTTCAGCATCTTTAAGCTCGATATTAACATCTTTTGTTCTTATGGTGCCTTTTAAAATAGCAATCTCTTGCTTATAGTTATCTTCTTTTAAATCCTTCTCTTTTTCTTTAAGAAGTCTTTCAAGTTCTGCTTTTTTCTTATTAATTTCTTCAAGTGTTGGCATAATAAACTAAAAAATAATTAATCTTCACTATAATTTCTAAAATAGTTTTGAACTAAGACAACTGGGGTTCCTTTATCACCGGATCCACTGGTAAGATCACATAAAGAACCAATTAAATCAGTAAGTTGACGAGGTGTAGTACCTTCAGAGGCCATCTTACCCACTAAATTTTGTTCTTTTTCTTTAATCTTATCTTGAATAGCTTTCTTAAGTTCTTCACCTTTTAAATCTTTAAATTCGTTATCAGCGAGGAATTTAAGTTTAAGTTCATTTGGAGTCCCTTTTAAACCTTTGGTATGGAATGGAGATACAACTGGATCTGCAAGTTCCCAAATCTTTCCTTGTGGGTCTTTAAATGCACCATCACCATATACCATAACTTCAAGTAGCTTATTGGTCTTTTCATAAACCTTAGCTTGAATATCATTAACTAGTTCTTCGGCGTCTCTTGGAAATAACTTAACTTTTTCTTCAGTAGCTTTATTAGAACCAAGTAAACCGTAATCTTTGTTATAGCCACTTCCGTTAATACTAGTAGTTAAAATATCATCTAACCCATAAACGAGTTTAGCGCCTTTTTCTTTTAAGATGCGTTTAGTTCTATTACGGGTATGAATATCGCAGGTTAAAACTTTATCAGTGTAATCTAAGATGGCTTTAGCTTGGTTAGCAAAAATTACTTCAACTTCGGCGCCTTCTTTTTTAATTAAATCAACATAATAATCAATATAATCCACACCAGTAAATTCATGGACTTTATGACCGAATAATTCTCTATATCTTTCTAAAGAAAGAACATCACTATATGGGTTAACATTCTTTTCATCAACTTCATCTAAAGAAAGTAAAGCATTACCAACTTCATCAGATGGATAAGAAAGCATTAAAACAATCTTTTTAACCCCTCTTGCGAATCCTTTAAGTAAGATAGCAAAACGGTTACGAGATAAAATTGGGAAGATAACACCAATCGTGGAATCTTTACCAAACTTAGATGAAATATCTTTAGCGATATCATCCACGCTTGCATAATTTCCCTGCGCTCTTGCCACAACAGATTCTGTAATCGCAATAATATCTCTATTATTTAAAGTAAATGGTTCATCTTTCGCTGCTAAAAGGACTGATTCAGTAACAATATTAGCTAAATCATCGCCTTCTTTAATGATTGGTAAACGAATCCCGCGAGAAATAGTACCAACATATTTTCCCATCTTATTTTCCTTCTTTCTTAATGATGTTACGGGCGATATAAACTCCACAAGCAGAAGCTTGAGCAAGTCCGCGAGTAAGACCTGCGCCGTCTCCTCCAACATAGAGATTCTTTAAGCCAGTAACTTCTAAGTTATTATCCATATTTGGGTGAGCGCTATAATATTTAGCTTCAACCCCATATAAAAGCGTGTGTTCAGTCGCAATCCCCGGAGTGATTTTATCTAAGACTTCAATCATTTCAATAATTGATCTCATTGTTTTATAAGGTAAGGCTAAAGCTAAGTCACCTGGAACCGCTTCTTTTAAAGTAGGAATAACAAATCCTTCTTTAATACGTTTAGGAGTGCTTCTTCTTCCTAACTTAATATCGCCATACTTTTGAACGATAACACTGCCACAGGCAAGTTGGTTTGCTAAAGAAGACACTTTTAAAGCGTATTCGTTTGGCTTTTTAAATGGCTCTTCAAAATGATGAGAGACAAGTAAAGCAAAGTTAGTGTTATTTGATTTTAATGAGGAATCACTATAGCTATGGCCGTTAACATTAACAACCCCTTCATAGTTTTCCATGACGACATGGCCTCCTGGATTAGAACAAAATGTTCTAACTGTGGAACCAACACTCGTCTTATATAAGAATTTACCTTCATATAGATTAGCGTTAATTTCTTCCATGACCATATTTGGACATTCCACACGAACCCCAATATCAACTTGGGTTTGGTTCATTTCAATTCCGTATCTTTCAAATAGTTCGTTTAGCCATTTAGAACCTTCACGACCCACACCTAAAACGACATATTTAGCATGAATTTCTTCACCGTTTTCAAGTCTAACCCCTTCAATAACTTTATCTTCACTTACTAAGATATCCGTTACACGAGTGGCAAACTTCATATCTACTTTTCCTTTTAAAGATTCATAGATACGGCCTAAGATTTTAATATTTTCTTCAGTTCCTAAATGTCTAACTTTACTTCGAAGTAATTTAACTCCAACTGACATCGCTCGATGTTCAATTTCTCTAACTTTAGGAGTGTCTGGATCAGTTAAGACCTTTGTCGCTCCAAAAGAGAGGTTAATCTTATCAACATAATCGATGATAGACATAAGTTCATCACTATCCATGTAGTCAGTTAACCAACCACCGAATTCTGTTGTGATATTAAATTTACCATCACTATAAGCACCTGCTCCGCCAAAACCGGAAGTAATAGAGCAAGCTGGAAAACAGCCACGATAACCTTTTTGATTAACTGGACATTTTTCAATCTTATGCTCTAAAACAGGACACTTACGGCTGTAGATATCTCTTCCTCTTTCCACAAGAAGAATTTTTAAATCTGGCTTTTTATTTGCGAGTTCATAAGCACACATATAACCACTTGGGCCTGCGCCAACAATTATTACATCATATTCCATATAAGGTAAGCTCCTTAACTAGAAGTCAACTCAATAATTATAGCGTAATAAATTTATAAATTTAAAGCATTTTGCTTAATGATCAATTTTTCATTCATTTTCATCTTATTAGAGGCTTTTATAATGAAACTTATTAGGATTAAATAATTCATAAATATATAAGGAAAATTAGGGGAGAAGGCAAAACTGATTTTTATACACTGTATAGTTATATCTTCTTTCGCGCTTAATTACAAAATTAGTTAAATTACTCTAACTTTATATAATTTATTATATTGATAAATCGATGTCCCTAAAATAGGACACTTTATTATTTACAAATATTAGACTATTTTGTTACAATTATATTAGATGGAAAGCAAGAAAAGTTCGATTATCTTAATCCAAAAAGTTCTTGAAGAATATAGTGACGAGAACCATTTTTTAACACAGCAAGAAATAATTGATTTAGTTCATAAAGAATTTAATTTATCACTTGAAAGAAAATCCGTTTCATATTCATTAGAACTCCTTCAAGAAAATGGTTTTGAATTAAAGAAATCTTCTAAAGGTGGTTACGCTTATATCAAACGTAACATCACTAAAGAAGATGCTTACTATTTACTTGATGGAATCTTTTCCTCTAAAAATATCGATAATAAGAAAGCTCATAAACTCACTCGTAAAATCATGTCTAATCTTTCTAAATATGAACGTGATGAATTTAAAAACCTCACCTCATCTAAAAAGATTATTGATCAAGACATGAACTCGCTTTATGAAAACATTAAAATCATTAACACCGCGATTAGACTAAACAAAAAAGTTGGCTTTAATTATTTAGATTACGATAAGAAAGCAAACCAGATTCTCCGTGATGATGGTTTTGAATATATCGTCTCTCCATATTATCTCATCAATAATTATGGTAAATATTACCTTTTAGGTAATTATCTTGGAGAAACTAGATTACTTCAAATCTTTAAAGTGGAAAAATTAACTAATCTCACCTTAAAAGATGAAAAGTTAACACCACTTGAAGAACTAAGTAAGGATATGAAAGATTTCTCTATTGAAGAATTCCTTAATAACCAAATCTATCTTGAAGGTGGAGATATCATTAACGCTGAACTAACTTTAGACACTCCAAAAGTTATCGCTTCAATCTATGAAACATTTGGAGAAAACGCCTTTATTTATTATAAAGATAAAGTGTTATACGCTAAAATTAAGGGAAATCAAACTGCGATTGCTAATTTCCTCATGAACCATTTAAAAGAAACAAATATCGTTGAACCTCAATCTTTAAAACGTAAACTTCTTATCATGATGAAGGAAATTCAGAGGAAATATTATCGCCCTCTTTAAAATATCTTCTAAATTAAATATAATTTGTCTATCCAATAGGGTAGACATTTTTCTATAATTAACATAAGCGGGGATTTTAAAATATGAAAATCGAAAACGGTAATAAAAACGAAACAAAGAAAGACGAAAAGAAGAAATCCAATAAAGGTCTTAAAATCTTTTTAGCTATCTTTATTCCACTCTTTTTAGTCATTATCCTTCCAGTTGGCTTACTTTATGCTTTCTTCTTTGATACATCGAAGAATGAATTCTCTCCAGATCCAAATTATAATCCAGATCAAGAAATCTCTAATCTAGCCTTACGCGCTTTTGATAATACCGGTTCCACAGGTAAGATTGACGTTAATCTATCTTTAGATAGCATCAATAACATGGTCTATAAAGCCATGGGCAAAGATTTAGAAAATTCGAAGATTTATAATACTTCCTTCTCTATCAGTGGAAATGATTATATTTTATCCGCTTCTATTGGCGTTGCTTCTCCAGTTTTTACAACAAGAGTTTATTTAATTCTTAATGTGGCTCATGAAGAAAGTGAAAGCGATGAATCAATCGTCATGACTCTTAAATCAATCAAATTAGGTCGACTCGGTGGACTTGAATCTTTAGCGCTTTCTCTTCTTTCTAGTGCGATTAATGATAACTCAATTGAACAAATGTTCTCTAGCTTAGG
>CAMOYS010000056.1 GCA_946630435.1 uncultured Caryophanales bacterium
TGACTTAAAAGGTGAGTTAACTAGATTAAGTAGAGATAAGGAGGAAACCGCATGATTATAGTTTTATCCACGATTAGTTTCCTTCTTGCTTATGTCGCTACCTTAACTATCACCGCTTTAGGTGGGATGTTTAGTGAAAAGAGTGGAACATTAGCCCTTTCGCTTGAAGGATGTATGACTTTTGGAGCGTTTGCTTCAGGAATTACCATGTATCTTTTACCAAGCTCTATTCCTGATCCTATTAGCGCTTTAATTGTTATATTAGTAGCTTTAGTTAGTGCAGGACTTTATTCTCTATTATTAGCGGTAGCTTGTATCACTTTTAAAGCAAATCAAACTTTAGTTGGTACCGCGCTTAATATATTAAGTACCGCTTTAGCGGTAGTTATGGTCAAACAAGCGACGAAAACTGAGGCTTTACCAGTTGGTATGTCTAGACTTAATTACACGAGATTCTATGAGATCTTTAATGTGAATTTATTTGGTTTACAAGGGGTTAGATTTAACTGGTTAATCTTTATTGTTTTAGTCTTAATTCCTATTGTTTATATCGTTATTTATAAAACTAGATATGGACTTAGACTTTCTAGCTGCGGAGAAAATCCATCGGCGGCGGATTCAGTTGGAATTAACGTTAATAAAACTAGATATGTTGGTGTACTTCTTTCCGGATTATTCGCTGGTTTAGGTGGATTACTATTAATTACAATGAACGCAGAATGGGAATTCGCTAACGGGGCGAGTGGATTTGGATTCCTTGCTTTAGCGGTTTTAATCTTTGGTCAATGGAAACCACTTTATATCTTCTTAGGAGCGTTTGTTTTCTCCTTATTTAAGACTTTATCAGTGGTTTATCCTTCCATTGATTTCTTAGCGAATTTAGGAATATCTTCTTACTTCTATTTAGCGCTTCCTTATGTTGTTTGCTTAATTGTTTTAGTCTTTACAAGTAAAAAGAATGTTGGACCGAAAACAGTTGGAGAAGTATATGAGAAAGGGAAACGATAATTTATATTATTAGTGAGATTAATTTAATATGGAAACACGTCATTTATTAGGTTTTATTCCTGCTTTAACTTTGTTACTTAGTTCTTGTAACTCATTTAGGATGCCTTATTATCCAGACTCAGAGAAGTATTTAATTGGGAATCAAGAATATGATACGAATATTGCTTATCTAGATGTTCATTGGGTAAGCGGAAAAGTTACTTTAATCGAAGATATCGATATGAATGGAGTTAAACTTGAAGAAAATAGTGAAGGCTTAAACGATAAAGAAAAAGTTCACTCGTATTTAGATACTTCAAGTAACTATTTATCAGTTAAATTCTTTGAATCGAACTATTATGTGAATAATTTTGATTCTAGTAAGAAACATTTAACAATTACTTATAATCCTGAAGAATTAGTTTCTGTGTTCCTTAAATTAACTAGTGGTTATATCGAAGGAGATGAAATTAACGCTAGCACTGTTTCGTTTGAGATTACAAGCGGAAAAGTGAAGGTTAATAGAATTAATGCAACATATTTTACTAGCGAGGTCACTTCTGGAGAAGTTGAGATTAATGAACTAAACGCTTCTGAAGCCACCGCTAATTTAACTTCTGGTAAGTTTAGCATTGAGAAGGCGAACGTCTTAACTTTTAATGCCAAAATGACAAGTGGCACCACTAATGTTAAATTCGATACATTAGGTAAAGGAAATATTGAAGCGACAAGTGGAAGTATTTCCGTTAAATTACCAGATGAAGGTGGAAAAGTAAGAGTTAGTAAAACATCTGGCTCAATTAATGTTCACCGCGAGAATTATCATATTGTTGATGGGGTTTATACATTTGGAACTGGTCTTAGTGAGTTAGATATTAAAATTACCAGTGGCAAAATTGATCTTTATTAATGGATATTATTCTTTCTTTAGCAATAACTTTAGCAATTGAAGTTCCTATCTATATGATTTTAAAGCATAGAGATATGAAGCTTTTTGCTATCGCTTCTTTACTAAATATCATCCTTAATTTATCGATGAATATTGGTTTAAGTTATGTAACTGAACCAGGGTTATATTGGTTAATATTATCTTTATCTGAAGTAGCGACAACCTTAATTGAAGCGACAGTTATATATCTATTTATGAAATTTAAATACTTAAAAGTACTTTTATATGCGTTTATCGCTAATCTATCATCCTTTTTAGTTGGCTATTTATTATCTTTAACCGGACTTTATGAAACAAAAATAGCCCTATTTGTTGTTTTAGGACTATTCTTAGTAATCTACTTATTTAGTTACGCCTTTGTTCTTACGGTGACGATACTTAACTATCGAAACAGGAATAATGATAGCAGGCGGGATAATTAAGGCTCCCACAATTAATAAACCAATAAAGAAATAAAGAATATATTGAAGAATTTCTCCTCCATGATAAGTGTGATAAGAGCTTATATAGAAGGTAATGTTTTCAATTGTTAACTGATTTAAATCAAGATCTTCATTAGTCGTTATAGGAACAGGAACATTATCGGCGTATAAACCAGTAGAAAACGCTCTATGTTCGCCTTTATAAGTAACATCCACTACCGCAGCGTAATAATAATCGCCAAATTTGGTTTTATCATAAGATAATTTATATTCTTTATCGTTAGTTTTACTGAATTGAATATTTTTTACTTCGATATCATCTTTAATAGTATAATATGATGCTTTCCAATAAGATTTTGTATCATAGTTTCTATAATCATAAATACTTGATGTATCAAAAGTACGCTTAACATGAGGTGGAAGCATCTCATTTTCAAAGACAGCGTCATTATAATCTAAATACACATAAGTTTGATCGTATTTAAGAAGACCGTGAAATCCATTAAGAAAAATATATGTTTCGCCTAAATTTTCAATTGTTAAATCATAATAATATTGATCGCTTGTATAAGATTTAAAGTCTAAGGTTACACCAATATATTCATAATCATAATTAATGTTTGGCATAGGAGCAGGCGAATTAGCCATAAGAAAAGGCGTAAGTAGAGCAATTATTCCTAAACGAGTTTTATAAGCCTTCATGGCTTTATTTTACGCTTTCTAGATAATAAACAAAAGATATTCGAGGTAAACAATCGATAGGAAATCCCTTCTTTGGGAAAATTTGTCTCATCCGATGGAGTTCTGAAGGAAAAATAAAAGGTGACCATTAGGCCACCTCTATCGATTATGTTAGATTATTTTTTAACGACTGGTTTTGGCATATAAAGCTTAACACTTAAATATCTAAAGAAGATAAGAATGGAAAGTGCTGCACTTATAGCAAGTAAGATACCAGAGACGACCCATAATACTGGACTTGGGTTTTCCGCTAAAGCAAGAGTAAGGAAAGCAAAGATTGCGTTAACGCCGAGTAATCCACCAGTAATTAATACGAGATAACCAATTACTTTATTTGGGGATAATTTAGATTTGTTTTGAATGAATGGGAGTCCAAAATAAATAGTCGCAATCGCCATAATTAAGGCAAAGACTAATAAAGTAAAGAAGATACCACCAACTAATTGGTTCTCATAATGGATTTGAGCACTAGTTGGTTCTGGTCCGTTATAATAGACTTGATCAACACTAAAGAAAACAAAAGTTAAAATTAAAGAAATAATGGAAAAAAGGGAAATTCCTGCGGTTACCATTACTAATAATCTAAAGTTTTGTAATTTTTCTAAAAATGATACTTGTTTTTGTTCTTCTTCCACAGGAAGGTTTTCATCAGTAAGAGGTGTATTGGCGTTATTTTCAACCATAATTTTTCTCCTTATGAATTAATTATAATATAAATTAATTTTTATTTATAGATTTTATAATTTTAGATAATTTGACCATGGCATATTTTCTAAAGGAAGTGGGTCTTTAGAATTGATAATTTTAAGTAATTTACGGTCAACTTTCTTTAAAGCTTTATATTCTTCTTTGGTGTAGCCCTTCTTATTAATAAGTTCATCACCTAGAATTAAGAATTTGCGGTATAACTTAACCTGTCTAAAGGCTTTAAGAAGTTCTTCTTTTTTACTCTCTTCAATAAAGTGTCTTTCTAAGGCCATAATGATTAAGAACCATTCAATCCTTCTTTTATTGATGGAGCTAGTGATACCACCACCAGTTTTATCGTAATAATAAAGTGGTTCTTTAGACATCACAAACTTATTGATTTTTAAGAATAACTTGAAGTTAAGTAAAACATCTTCTCTAACCATTAGTTCATTAGGATATGTTATATTAGCATTCCTCATTAAAGACGCCTTATATATTTTATTCCACATAAAGCCATGGACATAGATATCTTTCATTAAAGATTTAATCGCCTCAGCTTGGTTAAGAACTTTGTTCTTTGCTAATTTAGTAGGCTTAGTCCCTTTATCTCTAACGTAATAATAGGCACATTGAGCGATATCCGCCTCATTGTCTTTAATTAAGTGATACATATGCTCAATCATGTTTTCGTGATAATAATCATCTCCATCTAAAAACATAAGATAATCACCATGCGAATAGTCCACTGCTTCTTGTCGAGCTTTCGCAGTGAATTCTTTAGTGACTAAAACTTTGATTGAATCATACTCTCTTTCATATTGTTTACAAATCTCTAATGTTTTTTCACCCTTATAGTTAACGATAATAACTATTTCAAAAGAAAGATTAGTCTTTTGGTTAAGTAAAGACATAATCGCTCTTCCGATTGTATTTTCATTATTAAGGGTTGGAATAATTATTGAAACATCCATAACTTCTTTTTGATTATAACAAAATAAATAATTAATGCCTATTATTCTTTATTAAATAAATATAATAAAAAGGCTGGATAACCAGCCTAATTATTTAAGTTTAGAAATTAATGATCAGTATGTGCTTCAGATGTGAATCTAAGACCGATATTGAATTGGGCTCCAACGTACATTGAATCATCCCAGATAGCAGAACCACTATTCTCAACCCAAGCACTTCCATCATAGATGTAAATCTTATCATCATCAAGCGCGTGGAACGTGTCAGTTGGCATACGGAGATCTTTAAATGTTGCAACGTTACCTTTAGCACCATCACCACCGAGAACCCATTTAGTTCCATCGAAGGTATAGTTCTTATCAAGATCAGTAACGTGATAGCTATCATTAGTGGCTAAGTAGTTAGCTTCTAAAGCAGTCTTAGAAGCAACATCACCTTTAGTAGCGAATGGATGCCAACCTTCAAGATAGATTGTGACATCTACTCTAAAGAGTAAATCTTTAAGGTTGAAGTTATTACCATCACCGCTCCAAAGATAAATCTTATGGTCGGTTGTTAATTCATAAGTATGATCTAAATCAACGACTAAGTCAGCAAGTTCAGCGGTAGTTTTATCACCTAAAGCACCGTCTCCACCTTCGACCCAGCTAGATCCATCCCACTTAACATTTAAATCAGTTTCAGTGTTATGGTAGGAATCACCAATACTAGCTAAATCATCTGGTAAGGCTGCGACTTGTTCATCAGCGTTAACGACCCAAGCTGTACCGTTCCATTTATATTGGTTAGCAGTATCGTTTGCATAGAATACATCATTAACCGCTGGAGTGATAAGTTCAGCTAAGCTAGAAACAGCACCTTTTGTGGTTGCATCACTAGTTTCAACCCAAGCTGTACCATTGAATTTATAGTTCTTATTATCACCGTTATTTTTACGAACTTCGTTAATTTCTGGAAGATCTATTAAAGCGTTAACCGCATTATCAGTTGTTCCTAAACGAGGAGCGCCAGTGATATTAAGTGGATCAGAATCATCAGAAATTGCTTCAGGGTCAGTGTTAGAATAGCTTTCCGCAACTGGAGAATATTCTTCCCAAGAGGTGTTTGTTTGATTGTATTTTTTATAAACTCCTGCGTCTTCTACATAGTAGACATCACCATCATTAGGTGTAGCTGGTAAATGAGCATCATCAGCGACACTACCTTTAGTTGAAGTCATACCATAGTCGAGTTCATGAGTGGTGTCCCATTCATAACCTACGCTCTTATCGTTAAGTCCATCACCATTAAGGTCGAGTTTACCATGAGTTTCAACACTATTACCTTGTTTAGAAATTAAACGGTTTTGAGTGTCGGTATGGATTTGAACTCTTAAGGCATTAGAGATGTCTTTCTTTCCGCTTGTAACTTTTTCAACCATAGTGACATCACTAAGATAAATGTCTTTAGCGATATATCTAGAAGAAGAAGCACCGTTAACATCAAGTACTCTAAAATAAAGAGGAATTGTGATGTAATCTTTATCTAAAGTAGCCTTACCCCATTGATTGATTTCGTTATATTGATAAATAGGGTTTTTGTATAAGGTGTTAAGCTTTTCATCTTTAGCTTGTTCACTAGTGGTAACTGGTCTTAAACCTGTTCCATCTCTACCTAAAGTGGTAGTTAAGTAGGTATTGATATCACTAATGGATAAATCACCTTTCCAATTTGTTTTGTCTAAACTGATTTGAATGTTTTCAGAATTATGAACTGATGTACCAGTATAAGAGATAGTCGCTCTAGTGCTATATTGATACCAAGCGACAGATCCAGCGATAGAACCAACTAAGCTAGCGGCAGTCATAACTGAGCTAACTGCTAAGATGATTTTCTTATTTGCTTTCATGAGTAGTCCTCCAAATAGGCTTAAGGAGATATAAATTAAAAACCAGCTGATTCTTAAGTTATTTCCTTAAGGCAGCTGGCTATCTAATTTTATTAGACCCTATAGTTTTGCGGCACCACATCGCTGTGGTTGTGCTATTTTCTTGGCTTTATA
>CAMOYS010000057.1 GCA_946630435.1 uncultured Caryophanales bacterium
CAACAAGAACAAAGAATAAGAAACCCATTCCGAAAATTCTTCCAATATTTCTAAATAAGGTCTTGCCGTGTTTGAAGAAGATAACTGCTCCTTCACATGCTGCTAAAGCAGAATTTTGATCTTTACGGTATAAAACCCAGGCTAAACAGCAATCACATAAATAGCTAATTAATGTTTGGATAGCGGAATCGATTACAGATGTAACACTGTTTCCAACATCGCCACCTAATGCAGTACCAATACGGTTAATTGAACGGCCGATTTGTCTAAAGATTCCTTTAATAGCGTTTGTGATAAAGAAAAATAAGGTAATCTTAGCAAAACGACCTCTTACTTCTTCAAAACCAGCCTTAAAAGTTTTCTCAGGAAGTTCCCCTTCGGTAACCCCTTTTGTCATCATAGCAATATGAGCAGCTTTAATACGGTTAGTAATAAAAATATTAATCAATGTAACTAAGATAATACCAATAACAAAACCTACAAGTAAGCCTATTAAGGCTGCATCAGTAGAAGAATTTGCGATAAAAAATCCAGCAGCAGATGTTCCAATTAAAACTAAAAATGCGCCAATCTCTACCACAAATGATAAAAGAGAAAAGGATAAAGTTTTTCTATAAACTTGGAAATTTGTCATTTACGTTTCCTCCGATGTTATAAATTATACATTAAAAATGAATAATTACTAAACGATTATAAAAATATGGGAAAAATTGTGAAAAAAACATATAGGAAATCCCTTATTTGTAATATTTTTCATCCGAACCATTTCCAATAATTAATTTGTTATCTCGCGTTTTATTTATAAATGTTTTAAGTCTCTTTTCATATTCTTCCTTACTTTTAGAAGAAACGATATGAGCAATACGAATTCGTTTATAAGAATCTGAAAAATTTTGATAATTATTCCAAACAACTTCTTCCTTTTTTAAAGCATTGATTATTTTCTTTGGGTATTTGAAAGGCTTATTAATAATAGGAAGAACACTAGGAAGTATGCTCTCATGAATCAAATTATGTTCATTAAGCCAAATTAATCTTTCAATATTAAGTTGTGAATAAGCACTACTTTTTCTTCTCGGAGAAAACCTCAAACGGCGATGGTTTTCATCAAGTGGATAATTAGTGCTATCAATCCAGCCAAAACATAAAGCTTCCTCAACAGCATCATTATATGAAACACCCTCTTCATTTGAAGAAGGAACAGGAAGAGAAAACCATATTTCATTTAATTTAGTAAAATTCTCTTCCAAATATTTACGCCATTCCGCTCTACTAGATGTCTTAAAAATATCCATACAATTAATAATCTATAAGCAAGCTAACAAAAGTTAAAGTAAGACAATATTAATAATTTTTAGCACTCGACTTGACAGAGTGCCAAAAGTGATTAGAATATAGTTGTTGTCAGTAAAAAATTAGGAGGCTTTTAAAATGAAAGAAACAAAAGAATTCCAAACTGAATCGAAAGAATTACTCTCTTTAATGATTAATTCGATCTACTCAAATAATGAGATATTTTTACGTGAATTAGTCTCAAACGCGTCAGATGCTATTGATAAATATCGTTTTCTCGCGTTGTCTAGTGAAGGAAAATATCCAATAAAAGACTATGAAATTAGAATCATTCCAAATAAGAAAGCTAGAACCATTACTATTGAAGATAATGGAATTGGGATGTCTAAGGATGATTTAATCAATAACTTAGGTACAATCGCTAAATCTGGTTCTAAAGATTTTGCATCAAAACTAAAAGAAGCTAAAGAAAAACAAGACTTAAATATCATTGGCCAATTTGGTGTTGGTTTCTATAGTGCTTTTATGGTGGCGTCTAAGATTGAAGTATTAACAAAAACTGTTGATAACGAAGCTTATTTATTCACTTCAAATGGTGAAGAAAGCTACACAATCGAAGATTCTAACAAAGAAGATACTGGTACTTCTATTACTTTATATTTAAAGAAAAACACTAAAGAAGTCGATTATGATAGTTATTTAGAAGAATATAAGATTAAAAATCTAATTAGGAAATATAGCGATTACATCCGTTATCCAATTAAGATGAATGTTTCAAAAGAAACAGAAGTTGATGGAAAGAAACAAACTGTAATTGAAGATGAAACATTAAATTCCATGGTGCCACTATGGAAGAAGAATAAAAATGACGTTAAGGATGAAGACTTAAATTCCTTCTATAAACAAAAATTCCAAGATTATGAAGATCCTCTTTTATCTTTATTTGTTAAAGTAGACGGAACTGTCACATATGATTCCTTACTTTATATTCCAGCTCACGCACCATATAACCTTTATAGCGATAACTATGAAAAGGGATTAATGCTTTATTCTAAAGGCATCTTTATCAAAGATAAATGTCCTGAATTAGTTCCTGATTATTTAAAATTCGTTAAAGGTTTAGTGGATTCCCCAGACTTTAACTTAAATATTTCTCGTGAAATTCTTCAACAATCTCCAATGATGAAGAAAATCGCTGATAATATTGAAAAGAAGATTATCGCTAAATTAGCAGAAACTAAGAAAAACGATTTCGAAAAATATCAAAAATTCTGGGAGGCATTTGGAGAACATATTAAGTTCGGTATTTACTCCACTTTTGGTGGTAAGAAAGACACTCTTCAAGACTTATTGATTTTCCATTCCTTAAAGCATAATGATGAATATATTTCCCTTGAACAATATAAGTCCGAAATGGATAAAAATCAGAAGAATATTTACTATGTTTCAGGCGAAAATTTAACTGCTATTAAGATGCTTCCACAACTCGAAAAATACATAAAGACTGGCGTGGATGTCCTTCTTTTAGATAAAAAGATTGATGAATTTGCCATCATGATGATGAGAGATTATGATAAGGTCGAATTCAAGTCTATTAGTGACGAAACCGCTAGTGAACTAAGCGATGAAGAAAAGTCTAAAATTGAAGAAATTACAAACACTAATAAGAGACTTCTCGACAACATTAAAGAAGCTCTTAAAAATGAAGTTGATGATGTAGTTATCTCCTCAAAACTTGTTGATTCACCAGTCTGTATTTCCACAAAAGATGGTATGTCTCTTGAAATGGAAAAGACCTTAAAAGAACAATCAATGAGTGACGAAGAAAAAGATAGCATCAAAGCTCAAAAGGTTTTAGAGATTAACCCAAATCACGACTTATTCAAAGCCTTCTCCTCTATCCAAGATAATGATGAATTGGTAAAAGATTACGCTTCTATTCTTTATGATGAAGCAAACTTACTTGAAGGAAGAGAAGTCACTAACAAAGTCGAGTTTGTTCAAAAACTTAACTCCTTAATCCTTAAAGCCTTGAACAAATAATCAAGTTATATCTAAAAGAGTTAGCCCTTCGCTAACTCTTTTTATTACTTAGTAATAATTTTACTTAATAGGTTTAAGGAAGAAGTTTCCATAAACTTGTTGAAGTGAAGTAACATTAACAAATGAATTTGGATCAAGTTCACGGATAATTTTAATAACGTTTTTAAGTTCCATAGTGGAAATAACCATGTAAATAATTAAACGATCTCCTCCACTATAGGCACCTTTAGCTTGTACAACAGTAGCGCCATGAGGAATATTAGCTAAAAGCAAGGACGGGAGTCGCTGTTCAGATGTAATGATTTGAACTTGAGCTTTTTTGTTTCTTACATTAATGAAATCGACGATTAACATAACTGTAAATAAGTAGATAACTGAGAAGAGTGCCATTGAAATAGCGTAGTCCCAAGAGTTAATCGTTCTAGCGGTTAAACTTCCACTGATGGTTAAATAAATATCAACGTTATTATGACCTAAACCAGTAATGGCGGAATAAAAGGTAACAACTAAGGCGTTAATAACCATTCCGTATTTACCAGCAGTTGTGTTTTTGCGAAGGCTTAAATAATAGAAAATAATATCAAGACCACCAGCGGATGTTTCAATCTTATAGGCGAGCGCACTTGATAAACCTGTAGCGATACCAGCGAATAAGGCGCGTGATACAATTCCACCTCTCGTGTCAAAGAATAAAGCAATATTACTTATATATTCTCCTTTAAGAACGTTGGTGAATAAGAAAACCATCCCAACATTAAGAAGAGTGAACGCACCAAACCTAACACCAATACCTTTAAAGGCTAAAACAATTAAAGGAACATTAATAACAAGATAGAAGATTGAATACATTGATGGTAAACCATCAGGCATTGTTAAGTTAAAAATCTCTAATAAGTGAGCGATTGTTTGAGCAATACCAGAAGCTCCACCGGAAATAATTCTAGAGAAATGATATGTTTCGCTCCCAATTGCTACTTCGGTTGGATTGATAAATGTATTCATCCCAAAAGCAAAAACTAGAGCTGAAATAGCGGTAATAATAAAAGCACCACCATAATCAAAAACAAATCTTAACCATATATGGTTGTAGCTCATTGATTCAATTTTTTGTTTTAAAGTTTTACGTCTTGCCATATTGTAATGAATGCAATTATTGTAACATTTCTTTTAAAAAAGAGAATATTAAACTAATTAATTGACACGCCTTTTATTGAGACATATAATGTCTTTCGCAATTTCGCTATTGAAGTATGCTTATCATTTTTGATAAAATATCTAAAGTTATCGACTTATAGGAGGAATTAATATGATTATATTAACTGCAATTGGAGCTTTCTTCGGAAGGATCTGGAAATGGATTCGTGAAACCGCATGGGTTCAACCACTTTTAATTGTTGGTATTATTTTTGGTATTATTTTCTCTATCCGTCCTATCGTCGATTCTATTACTAAACTTCAAGAAGATTTAAACTCTTCCGAAACCTATTATCATAACTTCCAAAAATCATTAGTCTCTGGTGCTAAATCAGATGCTGATAAATTAACCGAAACAGTCTTCGGTGTTATGGAAGATAATACTAAACGTGAAGCTGCTGCTAAAGAATATGGTTCCAAATTCTTCCTTGCTTATGTCGCAGAATCCTGTGCCGTTTGTAAAGAATCTCGTGGTGGTTTTGAAACATTACAACAAAACTTCAATAACTATATTACTAAAGAAGCAGACCGCGCTGATGGCTTCAAGATGTATACAATCTTCGCTGATGAAGTCACATCTGACACCACTACTAAACAAACCGCTTTTGTCCAATATATGGATAGAAACAGTGCCTTCTTTGAAGAAACTGCTGGTGTTGGATACAACTCCGATTATTACATGAACAGCAAATTGTCAGATTCCGATCTCCAAAATGTTGAATCATGTGACCCAGATAACTTCTTAACTCCAACTATTTTATTAGTTGACTTCACTGCTGCTGCAGAAAATCCAGGCGTTACCGAAATCTTCTTCGGACTTAGCGGCGACAAAGATTCAGATAAAGCTGAAATGCTTGCCGACTGCTGGTTACACACTGGTGACTTCGCTATTAAATAGAAGTTAAGACCGGCTGAAAAAAGAAACTTCGCAATTCAGTGCGAAGTTTTTATTTTGAAATAATTTTCCCAAAGAGGGGATTATCTATACTTTTTTTGATAAACCTTAAGAACAGAATTAGGTACTAGTTTAGAGATATCCACTTTTGATAAATATAATTCATGGATAGCACTTGAAGAAATAAAGTTTGTTTCGCTATGAGACATAAAGAAAACGATATCAATTGAGTTATCAATATAATAATTTGCAGCGGTTAATTGGAATTCATATTCAAAATCACTGACCGCGCGTAAACCACGAATCATACATTTAGCGTCATGGCTCTTAGCGTATTCCACGACAAGTCCCCTAGTTGTGTCCACACTCACATTTTTTAAACCGAGTTCTTTAATAGCTTCTTTCGCCATTAAGACTCTTTCTTCAACAGTGAACTTAGAAGATTTATTTGGATTATCTGCGATTAAGATTATGACTTCATCAAAAACATTTAATGATCTTTTTAAGATATCAATATGGCCATTAGTAATTGGATCGAAGCTGCCTGGGTAAATAGCTTTATTCATTATTATCTCCTTAATATATACACATAGGTTTGGGAATATTTATATTCTTTAGATTTAGAGAATAAACTTAAATCTATATCTAAATTATAATCACTTTCTAAAACAAGTATGCCATTTTTAGCTAAGGATGAACTATTTATAATAGCCTCCACGATCTCTTTATAATCATATTTTTTATAAGGTGGATCAACAAAGATGATGTCATATTCTTCATCCCTATTAACTAAGAATGAAAATGAATCTTCTTTATATATTTTTGTTTGATCAAGCACATCTAACGCGCGCGCGTTTTCTTTTATTACTTTAATAGCTTCTAGTCCGTTATCGACAAAAGTAGATGATGCTGCGCCTCTAGATAAACTTTCAAAGCCATATGAACCTGAACCTGCAAATAAATCTAAAACGTTTTTTCCTTTAATATCGTTTTGAAGAGCGGAAAACACTCCATTTCTTACTTTATCCATCGTTGGTTTAGTTAAAGTAGTGTCAGGAGTTTTTAAGAGTCTTGAACGAAATGTTCCACCAGATATTCTTAACATTGATGTTTTCCTTTTAAATTAAAGTCGTTAAATAATTCTTTATTTATCTTTTCATATAATAGTCTAACTTCTTTATAGGCTTCATTATATTCTTTTACTAATGGATGATTATCTAAATTTAATTTTGCTTCATAAAGAGCTTTTTGAGCGTCCTTTACTTCTTTTGAATCTTCTTTAAAAAACTTTAACGCATCATTATATAAAGTATT
>CAMOYS010000058.1 GCA_946630435.1 uncultured Caryophanales bacterium
ACATGCTTAAGAGTAGAGCAAGTTCGTAACAATGCAATTTATTCTCGTAAAGAACTTCAAGGAAATAGAAATCCATTTATCGATCACCCAGAATATGCTTGCCGCATCTGGGGAACAAGAGATTCTAAAACAAGACAAATCTGTGGCATTAATTAATTAAATATGAACTTTATCCTTTATGGCGAACAATACCCGATGATAAAGGCTCGCCTTAAAAAGATCCTCAAAGAGAGATTAGGCGAGGTCAACGATTTTAATGTCGTTAATTATAACGCTAAAGAGGATTTACTCGAGGATATGGTTGGAGAATTATCTCTCCTTCCTTTAGGAATAGATAGAAAAGCAGTGGTCATCGATTACGCTGATTTTCTGGCGGAAGGTGGAAATAAAGAATATCTAACTAGATTTAACGAAGAAACTCCAACTAACGATGAAACAATCGATATTATTTATATTTTAAGAAGCGATAAAATCTTAAAATCATCCGAACTATATAAAAGAATTGAAAAAGACGGCCAAGTCATTAATTTTGTTAATTTAACAAAAGATGAGTGGCCTGCTTTTATTAAGAAATACTTTAATGATAGGGGAGTTAAGATTGAACCTAAAGCTATCTTAGAGATGTATGATAGGATTGACGAAGACTTAACTCGCTTTATTAATGAGGCTAATAAATTAATCTTATACACTAATAACATTACATTAAGTGATGTCACCTTAATGGTCTCTAAGCCAATTGAAGATGATGTTTTTCAGTTATCTAACGCCCTTTTTAGAAGAGATAATGCAACTGCCTTATCCATTTACCATGATCTTCAATTACTCGGCTCTAAAGCCACGGATTCCTTAATCCCAATGCTCGCTTCTCAGTTTAGATTTATTAATGAAGTTAGATATTTATCTAAAAAAGGCTATGAACAAAATGAGATGTGTCAAATCTTAAAAATTAAATCTCCATATCGAATTAAGATTGCGCTTCAAAACGCTTCTAAATTAGGCGCAAACGCGGTGACACATGCTTTAGACGATCTTTATTTCCTTGATTATCGAATTAAGTCAGGGAAAATAGATAAAAACTATGGGTTTGAACTTTTCCTCACTAATTTTCCAAACTAAAAAGTTCGATAACTGCTATAATTTATATTAATTATTGAAAGGGGTCATTTATAAATGGCAAAAGAAATCTTACAAGCTAAATGGCTAAACGATTATGTTTTAGTCTATCAACCAACACTTACTGTTCACTTTAAAACTAATGTTATTGTTAACCAAGGCGAAACCTTTATTATGGTGCAAGATGATGAAGTTAAAGCAACTTTAGGTCCAGGACAACATGTTTTAAATGCTGATACTTTATCTTTCCTAGGTGAATTTGATAAAGGAAGAGCTCTTCCAATCCAAGTTTACTTTGTAAAACAATTTGAACTTCCTGGTCATATCAATATCACTCCATCCTTATTTAATATTGGTAAGATGAAAGTTAGTGATGAACAAAACGCTCAAGAAGCTTTACTTCGTATCCAAACCAATATGAATGTTCATATTAAAGGTTTAACTAATTTCTATCAAAAGGTTATTAGCCTTAAATTAGAAAACGATATCGTTACAGTTGCAGAATTAATGGAGGCTTTAAATACTCCTACAAGTGCAGTTTTAAAAGATCTTGTTAGCAAAGCTAGAGGAAGCTTTATTAACAATATCCCAGCAATGAATGAATACGCGAGTTCTAATAACGCAACATATCTATCCATGTTTAAAGAAGCATTTGCTAAATATGGCTTAGAAATTTCTAAACTCGAACTAAGCGCTGTTCCAACTGCTCTTGGACTCGAAGCAGGCGCGTTTGCTAAATTTAAAGAAGAATGTCATCAAGCTAAAGGCGGTAGTGCTGCTTCTCAAGGACAAGCTAACGGAGGTAATGCACCAGCAAGAAGAAATAATAATGCACCAGCTAGTACTGGCAATAAGAAATTAAAACTCCATCGTAAAGGTGGCTATGTCGTTATGCTCGTCTTTGGTATTATTGGAATGATTATTGGTGGAATAGCAAGAGCCGTAGGTAATGTTGTTATTCAACAAGCTGTTGATAACGGAGCACCTGCAGAAGAAATTGAAAACGCTAGAAGAGCGCTCAGTTCAGTTTCATATATCTTTTACGGAGGACTAATTTTATTCGCCGCTGGATTAGCCTTAATTATCGTAATGTCTATTAAGAATAAGAAAATCAAAGCGATGAATAAATAAGCAATTACTTATAATTTGGCTCTAGTTAGTTCTAGAGCCTTTTATTTTTTTAATAGGATCTAACCTCTTTGGGAATATTTGTCCCAAATAGGGGAGTCCTGCAATGTTTTAGAATAAAGAAAAAGCAACCATTTCTGATTGCTTTATATCTTTATAATAAGAACTAAACTATTTCTCTAAAGTGTTAACTAACTTGGTTAAAGAAGATTTCTTTCTAGCAGCAGTGTTACGAGTATAAACACCAGAAGTAACGGATTTATCAATGAGCTTGTTAGCGAGCTTTAAGGCTTCTCTAGCTTTTTCTAAATCTTTAGCTTCAACTGCTAAACGAACTTTCTTAGAAGCAGTAGCAATTCTAGAACGAATAGCGACGTTTCTTTGTCTAGCTTTTTCGTTAGTTTTGTTTCTTTTCATTTGTGATTTAATTTGTGCCATATTTACACCTCTTATTTTTGTACCTGCATAAGTTTATCAAACTTAAACATATGTATCAAACATTTTTTATAACTTTTATTTCTTCTTAGCCACAAGTACTTCGTAAGCAAAGTCATTTACGTTCTCTAACTTGCCATACTTTTCTTCAGGAATACTAATACCAAATTCACTGTTAATGGTGTTGATTAATTCAACATAAGACATGGAGTCTCCACCTAAGTCATTGATCCAGTGAGCGTTATCTTCAATCTTAATGATTGGAAGGATTAAGATCTTCGCGAAGATTTCTCTCATCTTAATAACGACTGGTTCAACTTCTTCTTTAGTGAAACCATCGAATGATTTAACTTCTTTCTTTTCATCAAATGTAGCGAACATATTTGGATTATTCTTAAGTTGTTCTTTAACTTGGAAACGTTTAACCTTCATTGACGCGGTTAATGGAAGTTTGTCCTTATAAATAAGGACGCGAGCAACTTTCTTTTCATTTTGTAAAGAAGCATTAATGTTATCGATGTTCTCTTTAAGTTCTTTAAGTTGTTCTTCTAAACAGTCATTAGAGAGTTCAAGAACAAGGGTAATATCTTCGTGAGTGGATTTACCTTTCTTAAAGCCAAAGACGGTTAAGTGATTAATGTGCTTTAAACCTTCAAAGTAAGATTCAATTTCATCTGGGTAGATGTTTTCACCATTTTCATTAATGATGACATCTTTAATACGACCTTTAATAAAGTAGAATCCAGTGGCGTCAACTTCAGCGATATCACCTGTTCTAAAGTAGCCATCTTCAGTTAAGGTTGCTTTTTGTTCCACTCCATTAATGATTTCTCTAACGTGAGTAATAGGGGACTTAATTAAAAGTTCGCCAAGGTTAGGATGAAGTGGGTTTGTATTTTCAATTTTATATTCCACCCCATGAAGTGGGCGGCCGATACTTCCTTTAAGTCTATAGACAACTTTTGGAGAGAGTTCAACAGAAGTAACCCCAGCTTCAGTCATACCATATCCATTATATAATGGATAACCGATACCATTAATAACGTTAAGGGTTTCTTCAGAGATATAACCACCTCCAGAAATAAGGAATTTAATTTTATGACCGAGTAATTGATCTTGAACAGTTCTAACTGCGATTGGGTGACCCGCTAAACCAGCTTCTTCAACAGTGATTTTCTTGGTGTTATAAGCAATCATCTTCGCTAAAAGTTCAGCTTTCTTACCACCTTCAAGTTCAGCTTTTCTTAAGACGTTTTGTGCAATCATATCCCAGAAAAGTGGAACACTATAAACATGGGTAACACCACACTTTTGTGACATACCCATAACTTCTTTAGGTGACATATCTTTAATAAAGACAATGTTTTTACCAAAGAAGGTGTACCAAAGGAAGACCGCGACAAAACCAAAGATGTGGTGGAATGGAAGCATAGCAAGAATATTGATTTCACCCGCATACATAATATCTCCAGTCGTCTCTGGCATTGAATAAGCTGCTGCGATTTGGCTACATAAGTTTTTACCATTAAAAACCATTAATTTAACGTTTCCGGTAGTGCCACTAGAAGAGAAGATAACTTCATTAGCCCACTTTTCAGCAAAACGGAAATTAATCTTAATTGATTCTAAAGAATCAACTTGGATAGTTTTCTTTGAATATGTAACGATATCAGTGGTGACAATAGCTTGAGCTTTAGATTCTTCAAGTAAATGTTCAGCATTTTCTTTTGGAAGTTTTGCATCCATTAAAAATGGAACGTAACCACACATAAGTAAGCCCCAGAATATTAAAGGCCACTTATAGGAATTCTTCGCTTTTAAAGCCACAACACTACCTTTTTGAATACCTCTTAAAGCTTCATCAAGACGAGAGCCCATTTCAAAAGCTCTAACACGGTAATGTTTGTATTTAATGCTCTGAATTTTTCCTTTGTCGTTTTGGAAAGTGAGAGCTTTTTTTCTTTTATATCTTTTTGATGTCGCTGCTAAGAATATATCTTGCATCGTCATTGGGGTTTTAAGTAATTCGTTTATAGATTCGAAATAATTACGAACCGATCTATATTCAGCGTACATAATTTTTATTCCTTAATAATAGAATTTTCTTCTACATCCTCTCTTATAACTACGTTAGGTCCAATCTTCGCGTTTTTACCAATTCTAACTCTACCAATAATCTTCGCTCCAGTACCGATAACTACGTTATCTTCCACAATTGGGTGACGATCTTTTTTCTGTAAGGAAGATCCACCTAAAGTTACACCATGATATAAAGTAACATTATCTCCAATAATTGTAGTTTCACCGATAACTACACCCATTCCATGATCGATAAATAAGTTACGACCGATTTTAGCGTGTGGATGAATCTCGATTCCGGTTTTCTTTCTAGCGATATGAGAAAGAACTTCACCGATAAATTTAAGATGCATTTTATCGTAGAAAAAATGCGCCACTTTATACCATCTTAAAGCGATGACACTTGGATATGTCCAAAAAATCTGCCAATTATTTCTAGCGGCAGGATCTCTACGTTTGATGGACTGATAATATTTTTCTTTTGTGTTATTTGACATATTGTTTATCTATATAATAGATAGGCTTACTATTAAAATAAGCAAGTTTGATTATATCAAAATAAGCCTATTTTTATCAAGTGATATAAGAATAGGGGATAGTCTACTTACACTAAGAAATAAAAAATGCACACAAAGTGTGCATCTTTATATGTTTAGTTAAACTTAACTAGATTAATTACCGCCGACTTCAGAAGTATCTGTTTCTTCTTCGACACTTTGTCCCATTGGTGGTAATGGTGAATAATCATCAAAGTTTGCTGGGAAAACAACGATAGGATCATTGAAGTCAACATCAGTGTTAAAATTCAAAGATAAATTAATCTTTTGATAGTTCTTTTCATCAATGAGTTGATTATAAATAACATCCGCTTTTAAGTTAACATTTGATAAGTAGAAATCTTTATCAAAGCTTACACCGAAATGGACATCAGCTTTTTCGAATCTCTTAAATGTTTCTTCGATACCTTTAGCGGTTTCTGGTGAAACTATACCTTTATCATCAGCACTATTCATTAAAACGATTTCTTTAATCGCTTCTTTATCTAAATTAATGTTTAAAGTGGTGATGTCATTTGCATCTTTAAGTAAGGTAAAATAATCTTTATAAAGATTAAGATAAGTTAAGACTTGGGTTTTAACACCATCGACTGAAGTATTAAAGCTTGTAACATCTGGTAAATCAACTTGTGGTCTTTGTCTTTCATCTAATGGTTGAAGAATTTTCTTTGGATAAGCTTGATCCATTTGAGAAACAAAATTTAAAACCATATCTTCGGTAACTTGAGATGGATCAATCTGGTTCATCGATGCCACAATATATGTGAATAATGGCATGTTAGCACGAGCTAAAGCGCTAAGGTCGATATTACTTCTATCAATATAAACGTTAGAAGTATCGAGATATAAGTTTAATAAAGCGTCTTTAACTTCATTAACTTCAACGTGAACTTCACTATGAAGTGGGGTTTCTTTTGGTTGACCATCTTCACCATAATCAGGGCTTTCTTGAACTGTGTCCACTTTAACGTTTTTCACATTTAAAAGAAGTTCTTCAGCTAAACGGATATCGTTAAAGCCAGTATGAGTTCCTTTATCACCAATATTCTTATAGGTAGCTTTATTGTTGATAGTGATATTTTCAATATCAACCTTATTGGAATTTAATAAGCCATCACTAAAAGTGGAAGTATCAACCTTTCCTTTAAGTTCGAGTTTAGTTGTAAAGTTAACACCTTTATCAAAGCTAGCTTCGTAAGATTTTTTAACACCATTACTGACATTATTAACTAATGTGACACGATCTTTTTCATCAGTCTTACTTCCTTGTTCAGATGAGGTTTCACTTGGAACACTTTCGCCTGAATTAGTTGCATCAGTATTTGTATCAGTACTCGATGTAGGATTAT
>CAMOYS010000059.1 GCA_946630435.1 uncultured Caryophanales bacterium
GTAAGAGAAATTCCTTCATTAGAAATTGCACCAAAACTAACTTCCCAACCTAATTGTTTATTAGAGTTTAGTTTACTTCCATTTACAAATTGGGAACTATATGTAGACATCTTAAATGTGTCGCCTTCTCTAAAAAGATCATTAGAAGATAACTCATTTTTAGATTTATATGTTTCAGTTACGGAATTACGAATTAATTGAAGGATATTATATGCATAAGAACCAGCGTAATTAGAACCATAATCACCACCACCGGAATTTGATGTTGCATGTGTTACACCTTGGTAAGCAGATTTATCATATGGGTTATTAGTTAAAGTTCCATAGAATTTAGAGTCAGAAGAGCTTTTAATAGCGAGTAATCTAGAATCAACATGCCATACTCTTACTCCACTAGCCTTTGGTCCTTGAGGATAGGCTGATGAATATTTATATTTTGAATCAAATTCATTTAAGCCAGTTGCTGTATATAACTCTAAAACGATGTATTCATCAAAAGCAGATACTTTAGATGTATCACTATTTGGAGTTAATAAGACAAATTGGCCACTTGATTCAATTGGTTTAAGTGTCAAAGAGCAGGATTTTTGTGGAACAATTGCATCAGCCCAGCCTAAAGCAAATTTAGAGAATGGGTCATGCGCTCCAACGTTATAATCTTGCATTGAAAAGCCACCAGCAGGTTGATATTGCGTTGAAGAATAGTAATCATAATAATCTTCTAAACCGAAAATATGACCCATTTCATGGATATATGTATGAGCGTCAACTGAGCAATATCTAGTATCGCCGTTATAGTATGAGGATTTACCAGTTCTAAGAAAGGCGCGGTTTGAACCATACATGAAGTCATAAGAGGCCCAGAAGAATTGATTAACGCCAGGATCTGACACTTTTCTAACGCTTGGTTCTTGTTTCCAATAGCAATACGCCCACATATTAGCAGCGCTAGATTTCATAGCTTGATAATCTGGAGCAGCGTAAATAAGCATTAAACTATCAACATAGCCATCTTTATCTTTATCAAAGTTAGTTAAATCTTTAGCGTTATATTTCTTTTTATACCAAGCGGTAACATCATCAATGAGGTTAATTGTTGCATCTGCGCCAGATTCTTCAGTATAAAACTTGGATGAAGCTTTACCACATTCATACCAATCAGTGACTGTGCCACCTAAAGTTAATCGACCTCTAGATTCAGTTTCATAATAGGTTTTAACACTATGCCAGCCAGTTTCACTTTGTGTACCAAAATAAGCCTTTTCTATATCGCTTCTAACATTATTCTTATTAGAAATATATGTAGATGAATCGGTAAACCAAATAGGCACTACTAAAAGACTAGCCTCTCCAGTTGATGGAGCGGAGCCTAAATAGAAATAGTTGCCATCCGTATAATCTCTATATTTATATAAAGAAGGAAGAATATTATAATCGGCATCTTCATCATAAGAATAAGACGCTGGTTCATAAGAAGGGGTGTATGGTTCTTCTGAAGAACTACCAAAAATAATTGGAACAAAGCAACTAGTTAATACTAAAGGGGTAATCATTAAAGGAATGATTTTAAATAATCTTTTCATATGATGGCCTCCTTCACTATATATTACCCTATTTCCTCTAAGGAATAATATATTATATTAAACTTTCTAAAAATAATAAAAGGGAAATTTCTTTCCCTTAAATTATGTTTTGATTTTATCGCACTATTTTTAAATAGAACGGAATGAACCTTTTTTAGAGTGAAGTCTAACTGAGGCGTTTTGTCTTTTTGCTAATTCTTTAGCATATTCAATAGCTTCAGCTTGAGTTGAGAAGGTCTTAACTGCTCTTTCTCCACCTTGGGCTTTAACTTGCCAGCCATTATCATGTTGAGAAATGTGATAAATCTTAGGAGAAGATGAAGATTCCTCTTTCTTAGCTGGAGCAGGTTTTTTCGCTGCAGGTTTTTCAGCTGGTTTTTCAGCAGGCTTCTTGGCTGCTTGCTTTTTAGCTTCTTCAGCCTTCTTAGCTTCTTCAGCTTTCTTTTCCTCTTCTTCTTTTTTAGCTTGTTCTGCTAAACGAGCTTGAACGGCTGCTCTTTCTTCTTCTTCACGTTGAAGTCTTTCTTTTTCAGCAGCATCTTCAGCTTCTTTACGAGCAACTTCTTTTTGAACTTCTTCACGAATCTTAGCTTCCATTTCAGCCTTTTCTTGGGCTTTACGTTTAGCTTCAGCTTCTTCTTCAAGTTGTTTTTGACGAGCTGCTTCCTCTTCTTCTCTTTGTTTTTGAACAGCTTCTAAGCGAGCTTTTTCAGCTTCGGCTTTAGCTTTTTCTTCTTCTTCCATTTTACGAGCTTGCTCTTCTTCTTCCGCTCTTTGAGCTTCGTCAGCATCAGCTTGTTCGTTTTGTTCATCAACTTTCTTAACGTTAGAGATGTTAACCATACCGACAATGAAAGTTAAAAGGTTGAAGAGCATAGTGGCTCCACCAGCAATAACTAAGATGAGAGTCCAGATTTGATTTTTATATTCTGGAACTTGCCAAGCATAAGCTTCGCCACCAAGTAACCAAATTAAACCAGCGCCTAAAACACCACCGCCAAAGATACCGGCTAATAATGATGCAGGAGCGGCCAATCCAGCAGTTTTAACCTTGTTATCACCACCACGAATAATATAGGCAAGCCCAAACACGATACCGAGAACAACACATACTAAGAATGTAATGAACCCAATAAGGAAGCCCATATTAGTAAAGTCGAATTTTCCTTCTTCAAAAAATAAGAAGAAACTTCCAATAACTAAATGGTGATAAACCATATAACCAATAGATCCAAGAGCAAGAACCAAGGTTACAATTGCTAAAGCAGTAAGAACTGTAGTCTTTTTTCTTGGACGAGCCTTTTTCTCATTATTTTCCATAAAAAATATTCCTTTCGAAATTTATAATATATTATATTACATATCATTTTTCTTTTTGCAAATATATAAAAAAACTCGGACAATTCCGAGTATTTTATTCAAATGGTGGATGCTACAGGGCTCGAACCTGTGACCTTCTGTACGTCAAACAGATGCTCTCCCAGCTGAGCTAAACATCCAAAGCTGGTAATTTTGTAATGGTGCCGTTGAAGAGAATTGAACTCCCAACCTACTGATTACGATTCAGTTGCTCTGCCAGATTGAGCTACAACGGCAAGAGACTGATAAAAATAATAATATGAGAGGGAATTAATTTCAATCACTTTTTTTATTATTATTAACTTTTCGTTCAATTAGTTTATAAATAAGGGCAAATAAACTTAAGGATAAGCCACTTAATAAAGCATATAAAAGGTTAACTAACGCCATATAAGTTGAATACACAAAAGTATTAATCCACGGAATCAAGATAACTCCTAAAAGAATAGCCATACAAGCTATATGACAAAGTGATCTAATAAACCTTTTTGAATTAAGAATTTCGGATGGTTTGTTAAAGAAGAAATAAGAATAAATAATAAGCCCAAATGAAAGGCTAGCAAACATGTGACATTGTCCACTACTTAAAACGTCATTTTCATTTCTTAAAACATGTTCAATATTATTAAGATTTATTGATTGATTTGAATTTAATAGTTCACTCATAGGAGCAATTAGGAAAATCATTAATACAACCACTGTAAATAAAAAACCAATAAGAACTCCCCTAAATAAGACTTTTCGTCCCAAAGATTGGCTTTCTGGGGTTTTAATATCTTTTTTTGTTTCAACAAAATCGAATAAATAGACTAAAAAGATAAAAACTAAATTGATAATAATGAGTTCATTAGAATTAAAAGCAAATCCTAAGCCCAGAATTGGGAAGATGATTGTAAGTAAAAATTCAACAACTAAAATAGGTAGAAGTTCGCTAGCGCATTTTTTAAATGCATTATCGATAGTGGCTTCATCTTTTTCTTTAATAAATAAATATAAAGGCAAGAACCCTATAGGTAGTCCAATTAAAAATGGATATGAAGCGCCTTTTATAATTGAAGGAACATCAAATTGATGAAGCAAAGAAGAAATAACCACAATAGCAATTGCAAAAAAAGCTAACGAAATAACTATTTTGAATAAATCAACATAGCTCTTATAAAATGATTTTTCTCTGATTTGAGGATCTTTTACTTCGACAATAATGTGAAGGATAACAAATGCCAAATATAAGACAAACAAGATAAGTCCATCTGAATACCCTTTTCCCATAAAGTATGAGGCAATCAAATTAACAATTCCTGAGAATAAAACAAGCATAGAAAAAGGGCTCACCAAATTCCTAATAATAATTAAAAACAATGAACCCTTTTTGTTTTCCATATTAATATTAATTATCCTTTTTGTTTTTACGGATAATCCACTTAATTAAAACGATAATTTCGTGTGCAATTAGTGGTACGAGTGATAATGATGCAGTAATTATCCAAGCTTCCCAGCTAAGTCTAGCGGTCTTAAAGACATCTCTGACACCTGGAACTAAGATAACAAAGAATTGTAAGGCTACACCTGCACCGAAGGCTAAAGCCATCATCCAGTTCTTATTCTTAAAGACCATAACAAATGATCTTTCAGTATTAGACATACAAACCATGTGAATAAGTTCAGCAAAGGCAAGAGAAGTAAATGCCATTGTTTGGGCTAAATGAATAACGCCTTCATCAGTAACACCTTTAATTGCATCCCAGCTATAAATACCGTTAAGCCAGAAGGCTGATAAGTAAGCGATGATAACTGCAATGGTGATGAATAAACCATGCATAATAGTATCTCTCATACCGCCATGAGCAAAGATACCATCATTAGGATTACGAGGTTTTTGTCTCATAATATCATCAGCTTTTGGATCCATACCAAGAGCAATAGCTGGTAAGGAGTCGGTAACTAAGTTAATCCAGAGTAAGTGGATAGCTAAGAATGGGGTCTTAAATCCAACAATAATAACAAGCATCATAACAAAGACTTCTGCAATGTTAGACGAGAGTAAGAAGATAACAGTTTTCTTGATGTTGGCATAAATGCCACGTCCTTCTTCAACTGCTTTTTCAATTGAAGCAAAGTTATCATCAGTAAGAACCATATCGGCAGCGCCTTTAGCAACATCAGTACCAGTGATACCCATAGCAATACCAATGTCTGCTGCTTTAAGAGATGGAGCGTCGTTAACACCATCGCCAGTCATCGCACAAATGTTTCCATTAGCTTTAAAAGCTTTAACAATTTGAACTTTATTTTCTGGAGAGACACGAGCAAAGACGCGAACTGTCTTACATTTTTCTCTTAATTCTTCTTCGTTAAGTTCATCAATTTCTGCGCCTGATAAGCATTGAGAAATATCTGAAGCAATACCAAGTTCATTAGCAATAGCAAAGGCGGTATCTTTGTGGTCACCAGTAATCATAACTGTGGTAATACCAGCAGTCTTAAATGTAGCAACTGCGCCTTTTGCTTCTGGTCTTGGTGGGTCAATCATCGCGGTTAAACCTACAAAGACTAAGTTCTTTTCATCAATCTCTTCTTTCTTAGAATAGCTTAAAGCTAAAACACGTAAGGCTTTAGAAGAGAAATATTTATTGGCTTCAGTGATATTTTTAATATCTTCTTCAGTAATCTTTCTTTCTTTTCCATTATCTAAGATGTGAGTGGTACGAGAAAGAATAGAATCTAACGCTCCTTTTGTATAAATAATTGATTCCTTATCATTTAATTTGTGTTTGGTAGACATCATCTTACGAACAGAATCAAATGGTAATTCATCAATACGTGGAGTAGATTTTTCAAGTGCAGATTTATGTAAGTTAAATTGGTTTGCAAACGCAACTAAAGCGACTTCAGTTGGATCGCCAAAGACGCCTTCATCAACAGTGGCGTTACTACAAAGTGACATACCTGAAGCAAGTAAACGTAAATCAGCTTCATTATTTTCTTCCTTAAAATCTTCAGCTTTATAGAATTTGTTATCACTATAAGCTTCGACAACTGTCATCTTATTTTGAGTTAATGTACCAGTTTTATCAGAACAAACAACGGATACTGCACCGAGAGTTTCAACAGATGGGAGTTTTTTAACGATCGTATTAACCTTAACCATACGTTGAACACCGATAGATAAGACGATAGTAACAACGGCTGGTAAGCCTTCAGGAATGGCGGCAACCGCTAAGGCAATAGAGCCGAGAATTGCTTCGATCCATTCTGCTACAACAGTTTGTGTTCCGTTAACAAAAATCCAAACAATATCGATTAAAAGAACTAAAACAACAATACCAAGAGTTAAGATACCAAGAATTTTAGATAACTTGGCAAGAACCTTTTGTAATGGAGTGTCTTCATCAACTTCATCATCAAGAGATTTAGCAATCTTGCCAATTTCAGTAGCCATACCAGTCGCAGTAACAACACCTTTACCACGTCCATATGTCACTGGTGTGGACATATAGGCCATATTCTTACGGTCGCCAATACCAATTGGTTCGCTAAATACTAAGCTAGAATCTTTTTCAACTGGCAAGGATTCACCAGTTAAAGATGATTCATTTGTCTTTAAGTTAGCGGCTTCCACTAAACGGATATCGGCTCCGAT
>CAMOYS010000060.1 GCA_946630435.1 uncultured Caryophanales bacterium
GTGGCTGAAGATAATCCTGTATGCATTGCTACTCCTGCCGCTAAAGCATCGATTGCGGTGGCAAAGCCAAAGAATATAACTTCTTTAAAAGAAAATAACCTTTCTTTCTTTTCTTCCGCTGGTTTTCTTAATTCAATGATAGATTCGATCAACATCTTTGCGCCGATAAATAAAAGAAGAGCAAAGGCACTCCAAACTACAACTAATGAAGTTAGTTCTCCAGCTTTAGCGCCCGCTGTTTCTCCAACTATTATTTCAACAATCTCAACAAGGAAGAAACCAATAAGTGGCATCAAAGCTTGTAAGAAACCAAATGTACCTGCAATAAAAAATGATTTCTTTTTATCAATATCTTTATAAGTTAGTCCATCAGTTAACGCCACTGAAAAAGCATCCATTGATAAACCAATACCTAGAAAGAAGATCTGAATTAATATTTCGAAAGTCATAATGAACTTACATAATTATACTCTTATATAAAATAATAAAGAATAAAGAATAATAAAGAATGTCAAAATTAGAAAAAGTGCAAAAACTGCATATTTATTCTTGCAATTATTTTTATATTTAATATATTAATAGGTAGCGAGGTGCAAATATGACACTAAAAGAATTACGCAAAAATTGCAAGTTAACCCAAAAAGAAGCGGCAAATGTTGTCCAAATGCCACTTAGAACTTATATTTCGTATGAAAGTGATGAAAAGAATTCTGATCAAATCAAACTTGAAGGCATTAAAGATCGTTTAATGGAATATGCTGCTAAAGATACTTCCATCTTAAAAGATAAAGTTCTTCTTATTACCGGAGGAACCGGTAGCTTTGGCCACGCTGTCGTTGATAGATTCTTAGATACTGAAATTAAAGAAATCAGAATCCTTTCTCGTGATGAAAAGAAACAAGATGATATGAGAAAACTCTATAATAACTCCAAACTTAAATTCTATATTGGGGATGTTAGAAACTTAGATTCTATTATCGATGCCTTTAAAGGTGTTGATTATGTTTTCTCTGCAGCAGCTTTAAAACAAGTTCCATCTTGTGAATTCTATCCAATGGAAGCTGTAAGAACTAATGTTATCGGTTCTGATAACGTTATTACCGCCTGCGTTAGAAATCATGTTAAGAAAGCAATCTTTCTTTCCACTGATAAAGCGGCTTATCCAATCAATGCAATGGGTATTTCCAAAGCTTTAATGGAAAAGAATGTTATCGCTAGAAGTAGACAACTCCTAGAAGGTGATACAATCCTTTGTTTAACAAGATACGGTAACGTTATGGCAAGTAGGGGTTCAGTCATTCCTTTATTTTTGAATCAAATCCACGAAGGAAAGCCAATCACTATCACTAATCCAGATATGACTAGATTTATGATGACATTAGATGATGCGGTTGATCTTGTTTTATACGCTTTTGAACATGGTGAACAAGGTGACTTATTCGTTCAAAAAGCACCTGCTGCGACAATTGATGTCTTAGCTAAAGCAATTATTGAATTAACTGGGAGTAAAACTGGTATTACTTATATCGGTACAAGACATGGTGAAAAATTATTTGAAACCTTAGTTACTCAAGAAGAAATGTTAAAAGCCGTGGATTTAGGTAATTTCTTCTGTGTTAAAGCCGATAACCGTGATTTAAACTATGATAAGTATTTCTCTAAAGGTAATAAGAAGTTAAACTTAGGAGAGAGCTATACTTCTCATAATACTGGTCGACTTGATGTTAAAGGTATGAAAGACTTACTTAAGAAACTAGAATTATTCGGTGGACCAGTTAGACAACACGATTAGGAGGACTTCCTATATGAAATTTAAAGATAATGGCAAACTTAAACTCTTAATAATTGTGGGTACTAGACCTGAAATTATTCGTCTTGCCGCGGTTATTAATAAAGCGAGAGATTATTTTGATACTTTGCTTGTTCATACTGGTCAAAATTACGACTATAACCTCAATGGTGTTTTCTTTAAAGATTTAGGAATTAAAGATCCTGATATTTATTTAAACGCGGTTGGAAAAGATTTAGGGGAAACAATGGGTAACATCATTGCTAAATCTTATGAAGTAATGGTGGAACTTAAACCAGATGCTGTCTTAGTCTTAGGTGACACGAATAGTTGCTTAAGTGTTATAGGTGCGAAAAGATTACATATCCCAATCTTCCATATGGAAGCCGGTAATAGATGCAAAGATGAATGTTTACCAGAAGAAACTAATAGACGTATCGTTGATATTATTTCTGATGTAAATCTTGCTTATAGTGAACACGCGAGAAGATATTTAGCGGAATGTGGACTTCCAAAAGAAAGAACCTTTGTTACTGGTTCTCCAATGGCAGAAGTTTTAACTAATAATCTTAAACAAATCGAAGCTAGCGATATCTTAAATAAATTACATTTAGAAAAAGGAAAATATATTTTATTAAGCGCGCATAGAGAAGAAAACATTGATACTGATAAAAACTTTAACTCATTATTTAATGCGATTAACGCTCTTGCGGAAAAATACGATATGCCTGTTCTATATTCTTGTCACCCAAGAAGTAGAAAGAAACTAGAAGCGACAGGATTTAAACTTGATAAACGTGTTATTATGCATGAACCTTTGGGTTTCCATGATTACAATAACTTACAAATGAACGCTTACTGCGTTGTAAGTGATAGTGGAACTCTTCCAGAAGAATCAAGTTTCTATACTTCAATTAATAAACCAATCGCTGCAGTTTGTATTAGAACATCTACCGAAAGACCAGAAGCATTAGATGCTGGTTGCTTCGTCTTAGCTGGAATTGATGAAAAGAATCTTCTTCAAGCGGTTGAAGTAGCTATCTTAAATAAGAATGGCGCTAAAGTAGTGGATGATTATAAAGACACTAATGTTAGCGATAAAGTTATGAAAATTATTCAATCTTATACTGGTGTAGTTAATAAGATGGTTTGGAGAAAATAAGCGAGTTATTATATGAAAATATTAGTAACGGGGGCAAATGGCTTTATTGGGAAACACATGTGCCTAGCTTTAAAAAGAAAAGAATATCAAGTTTTTGAATATGATTTAAATTCCTCGATTGAGGAACTTCACAATTATATTGAAGAAGCTGATTTTATTATTCATTTAGCAGGGATTAATCGTCCTTTAACTAAAGAAGAGTTTTATGATGGAAATACCAACTTCACTAAAAAGCTTGTTGATTTAGTTAAAGAACATAAAAAGAACACCCCAATAATTATGTCTAGTTCAATTCAAGCGGAACTTGATAACGATTATGGAAAATCTAAGAAGATGGGTGAGGATTATCTATTCGCCTCTAATCTTCCAGTTTATATTTATCGTTTATCTAATGTTTTTGGTAAGTGGTGTAAACCTAACTACAATAGTGCATGTGCGACATTTTGCTATAACATTGCTCATGATTTACCAATTGAAATTAGAGACCGTAATTATGTAGTTCACTTTAATTATGTAAAAGACATTGTGAATGAATTTTTGGGAATAATTGAACAAAAAACCTATAAAGGTTCCCCTCAAATCTTAAAAGTTGAACCAATTTATGATTGTTCTTTAGGTAGATTAGCGGATCTTCTTTATTACTTTAAAGGCGAGATTGAAAGTGAAAGACATCTTCCACTTCTTCATGATGATTTTGAAATTAAACTATTCATCACAATGTGTGACTATATGACTTCTAAAGATTATTCATATAACTACGCACCTGACGCTAGAGGATATTTTGAAGAAATCTATAAGAATGAAAAATATGGTCAAATTAGTGTTAATATGGCTTATCCAGGTATCACTAAAGGTGGCCATTATCATACTTATAAAAAAGAAATCTTCTACACTGTTAAAGGCGAATGTGAGATTAAACAAAGAGATATTAAAACTAACGATATCGTTTTAGATAAAGTATGTGGAGAGAATCCAAATCCAATCAATATTCGAGTGGGTTACACTCATCAAATTACAAACATCGGAAAAACTAATTCCTACACAATCATGTGGATTAGTGAAATTTATAATCCAGAAACTCACGATACATACCGTGAAGACGTTTAATTATTATCTATTTCTTTAAATACTTCACCAACTGGTTTAGTAATCTCTAAATCGACTTCCTGCGCGATAGGAAGTCTTTCTTTATTTATAACCACTAAATATTTGCCAGAGAATAATCTAACAAAACCAGCAGCAGGATAAACGCTTAATGAAGTTCCGGCAATTATTAATAAATCCGCACTTCTAATCGCATCTATGGCTCTCCATTGATTTCTTTCATCTAGTGGTTCTTCATATAAAACAACATCTGGTTTAATTAATCCGTTACAAACGGGGCATCTAGGAGTGCTATCCATCTTCAAAATATCTTCTAAGTTATATTGTCTTCCACATTTAGTACAGATATTTCGATGGATACTTCCGTGTAATTCAATGACATTTTTAGATCCCGCCATTTGGTGAAGACCATCAATATTTTGGGTAATTATAGTTAAATCTTTTCTTTTCTCTAACTTTGCTAAATATTTATGAGCAGCATTAGGCTTAGCGGATGTATTAATCATAAATTCGCGGTAGAACTTATAAAAAGTATCAGTGTCTTCATAAAAATATGTATGAGAAAGCATCTCTTCATATGGACGACCATATTTTGAATGCAAGGCGTATAAACCATCTTTACTTCTAAAATCTTTGATTCCACTTTCAGTAGAAACACCTGCTCCTCCAAAAAAGACAATCTTTTTCGATTTAGAAATAAGTTCTTTTAAAGTTTCAACATCTTTATCCATAACATTTCTCCGCTCTTATAACTTAATTATAAACCTTAATAAAAAAATGATAGAATAGTTACCGTGAATGTCTTAGATTATTTGCACGAATTTAAAGATACTTCTTTTGAAGTAATGGGGTTCAATGAACTCGATGCTTTAATTTGTTCGATATTATCTTATTATCCTTTCCATCTTCAAGATACGAAAAAGGTAATGAAGGCCAAAGATCTCACTAAATTACTTTATTCCACTGATGAAAGAGGACTCAGTCAAAGAAAAAGAAACGATATTAAATTAATGCTAGAGTTCGCTACTTCAAAACGTTATAAAGATTTTAAACTAATAAACTTTAAAAGAGTGTTTGATAAAGATGCTACTGTCCAATTCCAAGCTATTACTATCTTATTTAAAAAGTTTATGTTTGTTTCTTTCTGTGGGACAGACGCCACCCTTAACGGATGGAAAGAAGACTTCAATATGTCTTATCTTGAAATGGTTCCATCCGAAAGAGTGGCAATTGATTATGTTAACACTATTCGTAAGTCTCACCCATTCCGTCCATTATATTTAGGAGGGCATTCAAAAGGTGGAAGACTCGCTATTACAGGAGCGAAGTATTTAAGTAAAAAGAAAGGACTTCTGCAGGTTTTTTCCTTTGATGGACCTAACTTTTTAGATTCCTTTTATGATGACAAATATAATGAAATTAAATCCCATATTTATAAATACACTCCTAACGAATCAATCATTGGAAGATTAATTAATGATAATGGTAAAGATAAGATAATTGTTTTAAGTAATTCAGAACTATTAGGGCAACATGATATCTATACTTGGGAAGTTGAAAACTCTCACTTTATTTTAGAGAAAGAATACACCAAAAGATCTAATAAAATTGTTGGTATTATCAATACTTCATTAAGATTTATACCAGATGATAAAAAGAAGAAAGTAATTGATACATTATTCGATCTACTTTCTCGTGCTGACTTTAATGTCTTTACTGATGATAAGATTGATAAAGATTTATTAAAACAATTTATTCCTATTTTAAGAGAAGAATGGAAAGCCACCCCTAAAGATGGTAGAGAAGCGATTAAAGATGCTGCAAAAACCGCTGTTAAAGGATTTATTAGTAAAGTAGCATCAAAACGTAAGAATAAATCGATAGATTAAAATATATCCAATCAATTAACTAGCAAAATTAATTTTGCTTATTATAATTATTACTGGTATTTATGCAAAATAAGTTTGTTCGTAATATTCCAAACATTCTTACATCTATTCGTATCATTGGTGCGATAGTTCTTTTATTTATCGAACCTCTTTCTTTAACTTGGTATTTAATCTATTTCTTCTGCGGTATTACCGATGGATTTGATGGATTTATTGCGAGAAAATTACACTGCCAATCAATATTCGGATCAATCTTAGATTCGGTCAGTGATCTTTTATTCCTCTCCGTTATGGCAGTTTCAGTAATGCCAACTGTCTTAAGATTATTTGATTGGTCACACTGGATGGTTATTATTGTTGTCTTCTCCTTCCATATGCTTGCCTATCTTATTTGTGCGATTAAATTTAGAAAATTCTCTAGTGTTCATACTTATTTAAATAAAGCTATGTCACTTTTATTGTTCTTCTTCCCATTCACGTTAATCGGTGAAATTCATCTTTTATATTCTTTATATATCTATATCGGTGGATTTATTGCCTTCCTAAGTTCAATAGAAATCAACTTAATTCATATCTTTGCTAAAGAGTATAGTGAAAAAAATAAAAC
>CAMOYS010000061.1 GCA_946630435.1 uncultured Caryophanales bacterium
AAGGCTGGGGATTTTTCTTTATAAAGAAATAAATATGGATTAGAATAAGTTACATGATAAATGAAAACCTTATCTTAATTCCTTCTTATCAGCCTGATGGAACCTTATATTATCTTTCTAAAGGTCTCAAAGAAGCTGGATTTAATATTGTTATTGTAGATGATGGCAGTGGACCATCTTTTGATAATGTATTTAAAAGTGTAGAAGAATTCGCTGATGTTTTACGTTATGAAACAAATAGAGGTAAAGGCTATGCGTTAAGATATGGCTTTAATTATATAAAAGAAAAATATAGTGACTATCTTGGTCTAATTACAGTTGATGGAGATGGACAACATTTAATTAAAGACATTAAAAGAGTGGATCTACTTTTAAAAGAAAAACAAAAAACAGTATTAGGTTTAAGATCTTTTAATGTTAAAGTTCCTTTTAAATCAAAAATAGGGAATGGCTTATCTAAGTTCACTCAAAGTCTCGCTACTGAAAAGTATTTAAGTGATAACCAATGTGGTTTAAGAGGCTTTTTAGTGAAAGATATCCCCTTACTTTTAAAGATTAAAGGGGATCGTTATGAATATGAAATGCGAGTGATTAATGAACTCATTTTAAAAGAGATTCCTTTCACTACAACTGAGATTGAAACAATATATGAAAATAACAACGCTAAAACGCATTTCAGGCCACTTCTTGATACTTTTTTGATTCAAAAGTCCATCTTTTACGCTGGATTAATTTCGTTAATTTCACTTGTTTTAGAAGTGGTTTCAGTAACCTTATTTTCCTTATTTGTATATAAAGATATTGGAACTTATAATCTTGAACTTTCAATGGTTACAGCCTTTGCTATTTCTTTATTAACTAAAGTATTGCTCTTACTTATTTTCTATCGTCCAAGACAAAAACGAAAAGTATTCTTTAAAGTTTTAATTTATAAAATATTTGTTTTAGTCGCATATTATGTCTCAATTATCGTCTTTACCCGCTTACTAAACCTCCCAATATATCTAACTTATATAATTTCTATATTCTTAACAATTTTCCCAAAATATTATCTTATTAAAGGTGTGGGTGTGTTCTTAGAATCTTCCCGCGGATAAAATAATATTGCTTTTATTAATAAAAGAACTAAAATTTTTACTTGATAATAAAGAGGTATTTTTAAATGAATAAATATGAAATTGTGATTGAATCGACTGGAGACGCTAACGAGGAACTTCGTACTCGTTTTGGTCTTTATAAAGATTATATTCAAAACATTGTCTATCTTTCTGAAGATAAAGAAATTAAAGCCGATCTTGATTGGAAAAACTTCACTCCAAAACAATACTTTACTTTAGTAAAAAGAAATGCAGGTAAAATTAGAACGGCTTTCGCTAACTTTGAAGAATTTAAAAGAGTTATTGAACCAATCTTAAAAGAAGGCAAAGACGCAATTATCGTTACTATTTCTACCGCTATAAGTGGTACATATAATAGCTTCAAACTCTATGCTGATGAATTATTAGAATCTTATCCAGAAAGAAAGATTGGGGTAGTCGACTCTTTAAAATATAGTTCCGCTATCTCTTTATTAGCCTACTATATGGCACAAAATAGAGATAAAGGAATGTCACTTGAAGATAATATTAACTTCGCTAATGAATTTAGATATAGAATTCATGAATCAGGGCCAATGGATGATTTATCTTTCCTTGCTAAAAATGGTAGAATCTCCGCGACAAAAGCTTTCTTTGGTGGTTTAGTTGGAGTCAATCCAATCGCTGATTTCAACCATCAAGGGATGTCTGCGCCACTAGGTACTGTTAAAGGTGAAAAACTCGCTAACGAAGTTGCACTTAAGTATTTACTTAAAACTGCTACCGATTTAGAAAATCAAATCGTTATTATTACTCATAGCGATCGTTTAGCGCGTGCTAATGAATTTAAGAATCAACTTTTAAAAGCCACTAAAGTGAAAGATGTCATCATCACTTCAGTTGGTCAATCCTGCGGTCCAAATATTGGTCCAGGATTATGCTGCTATTTCTATGTTGGTGCTCCATTAACTGAAGACCGTAAAGTTGAATTAGAAGCATTTAATGAGGCTCAAAAATAGATGATATTTATCATAATTGCTATTGTTATTTTTGTTCTCCTTTTAGGAGGAGTAATTTTCTCTATTATCTATACGATGCCAATTGCGAAGAAACTTTATACTGACCAATGGACTAGACACGGAGATTATAGCTTTGAAAGAGGCTGCTCTGATAAATCTTTTGATTACCATTTAGATATGTTTAATCAAGGAATGGCGATTAGAGAAGAGAATAAAGTATATATTAAGGAAGTTGATATCATTTCCGAAGGCCTCCATTTATATGGAGAATATTATGATTTCGGCTTTGATAAATGTGTTATCCTTCTTCCAGGAAGAATGGAAACAGCCTATTACGCGCCTTACTATATGCCTCCATTTAAGAAATGTGGCTATAACATGCTAGCGATTGATCCAAGAGCGCATGGGCTTTCTGAAGGAGAATATATTACTTTAGGAAAACATGAAGCGATAGACACAATTGAATGGGCTAAACTTCTTCATGATAAATTTAATATTAAACATGTTTGTATCTATGGTCTTTGTGGTGGGGCTACATGTGCTAACTACATCTTCACTAATAAAGATTGTCCAGATTATATAGATATGTTTATCGCTGATGGAATGTTTATTTCTTTCTTTGAAATGTATCGTGAACATATTAAAGATGAACATAAACCAGTCTACCCAGTTATTTGGGAATTATTCCATTTAATTAAAAAACATAACGATGTTAATCCTTACGAGGCAAAACCTCTTAAAATGATTAAAAAAGTCACTGTTCCAACCTTAATTATAAGTGGTGAACTCGATAAGTTTGCTTTACCTAAATTAGCGCAAAAACTATATAGGAACTCAAGCGGATTACCAAAAAAACTTGTTTATATTCCTCACGCTAGACACTCTCACGTAAGATACGATAATACCGAAATGTTTGATAAGACTATCGAAGAATTTTTAACTGAAAATTCTCCAAAATAATTTATATAACTTGATAATTTTAAGAAGTTATTTATAATAACCACAAATCGAGGAAGATTAATATGAAACTTAAAACAAAGGATAAGCTCGGAAAAAATAAACCTCTTCCTTCTTCTAAAATTACTAAAGTAGAAGAAGAGAATTTATTTGCCTTTATTCCAAATCGTAAAAAACCTTTACTCCGCAACAAAACGATTGTCGTTGGCTGTGGGCGTTTAGGTGCATCTATTGCTAATAAAGGTAATAAAGATGGCAAGAACGTTTTAGTTGTCGATAACAATAAGAACGCTTTCGAATTACTAGATGATACCTTCAGTGGCTACACCATTGTGGGAGATGTTTTAGATTATAAAACTTTAGAAAACGCCTATATTACTTCCGCTAAAGAAATCATTATCACAACTGGTAATGATAATATTAATATTTTCCTCGCTCTTTTATGCCGTAATATCTATCAAGTACCAAATATTTATGTTCGTTTAGATGATCCAAATATGTCGGTTTTACTTGAAAATAAAGATATTGAAATCATTCTCCCATTCAAACTTAGTTTTGATATGTTAGAGAAAATCAGAACGGAGGGAGGAAATAAATAATGAAAATTGTTATTTGTGATGGCCATAATGAAGCTGATTACATCATTAAGATGTTTAAGAAAAAAGAAAACACCCTTATTGTTATTAATAACGATAAAAATTACGCTTCATATTTATCAAAAACCCATCGTATCCCAGTTATTTATGGTGATTCTTATAAGAAAAACATTCTTGAAGAAGCTAACATTTATAACGCTGATGTCTTAATTGCTCTTAACGAAACTAACGATGCTAACCAATTTGTTATTTGTACTTTAGCAAAATCATTATTTAACGTTAAAAAAGTTATCTGTACTGTTAAAAACCCAAATAACGTTGATTTATTTAAAGAACTCGGTGTTGATTCACCAATCTCTTCTTCTTACCTTTTAGGTAATTCCGTTAGAGCAGAATCTTCCGTCGAATCTTTAATTAAGTCTATGACTCTTGATGATAATAAGATTTCAATGGTAGAAGTCACTGTCAGTGAAAACTTCGCTATTTGTAATAGAAAGATTATGGAAATTAACTTCCCTAAATTCGCTAACATCTCCTGTATTTACCGTAAACCTAACGTTATTATTCCTAATGGCCAAACAATTATCCTACCAAAAGATAAGCTTTTAATTGTTTCCGCCCCAATTGATCAAAAGAAAGTTATTGAATACGTTTCTAGAACTAAAGAAGTATGACCTTAACAGCGAAAAAACATAAATCAGGTAAAGTTGTCGGAGGTTACCGCTTAATTATCGGTTACCTCGGAATTTTCCTTATCGTTACTGGTATTGCGATGCTTTTACCTCTTTTAACCCTTTTCGCATTTCCTGAAGAAGGAGCATACGCTCATTATTTCTATATTCCAGGCTTAGCCTCAGTTGCCGTAGGTGTTGGCTTATTCTTATCTATCTTTAGACACGAAAAAGGTAGATTAGGTAAACACCAAGACTCTGTCTTACTTGTCTTAATCTGGCTTATTTCAATTTTAGTTTCTTCAATTCCTTTCCTTTTAAGAGGAGGAATGAGTTTTACTGATTCTATCTTTGAAACCACAAGCGCTTATTCTTCCACTGGTTTTACTTTATTTGATTTTAGTAGTGATGTCGCTCCTAAATGCTATATCGTTTATCGAAGCGTTCTTATCTTCCTTGGTGGTATCGGTTTAGTTCTTGTTGTGACAAGTGCTATCAGTGATCGATATGGTTTAAAACTATATACCGCAGAAGGTCATAACGATAAATTAATGCCTAACTTAGCTAAATCCGCTCGACTAATTCTTGGTATTTATACTGGTTACATTATTTTAGGTGGTTTAGGTTTATGGCTAATAGGTGGGATGAATCTATTTGATTCATTTAACCATTCAACTGCTTGCTTAGCGACCGGTGGATTCTCCTCCCGTGCTAATGGTTTATATGAAATTATGACCGCTGATTACGCCGCTGGAGTCACTAACGAAATTGGTTTACATGTTAATCCAGTTGGAATTGAAATCGTTTCCTCAATCTTAATGCTTTTAGGGGGAACTAACTTCTTAATCCACATGTTTATTTTCTCCGCGAAATTTAAAAAGATTGGTAAAGACTGTGAATTCCGTTTTATGGTCATCATGTTTATTATCTTTATTCCAATCTTCTTCGCCGCGGTTTATTTCTCTAACTTAGAAAGTTACACTCCACTTCAATCATTCCGTTATGGAACATATGTCTTTATTTCTTCTATAACAACTTCTGGTTTTGCTAACTTCCCGTCTATTCCATCTTTAGGTCCAGTAACGTTAACGCTTATTATCATCATGACTATTATCGGTGGTGGTATGGGTTCTACTTCTGGTGGGGTTAAACAATATCGTATAATTGTCGCTTTAAAATCATTCTATTGGTCAATTAAAGAAAAAGGCGCCTCTAGACGTAAAATCTTCCCACATAATATCGCTCGACTTGGTGAAATAAACGAAGTTTCAAATGAAGAAATAACTGATTCATATAACTACATCTTCTTATATGTCTTAATCGTAGTAGCGGCCTCACTCATGCAGGTCCTTATCGCTAACGGACAAGGATTAATGCTTAACGGACATCCAATAACCTTTGCTGATACAATGTTTGAATTTGCAAATGGTATCTCTTCTTGCGGTTTATCAAATGGTTTATCCGCCTTAAGAGATCCATGGATTAACTGGATTACTATTATTGGAATGTTCTTAGGACGTCTTGAAATCTACGCGGTTCAATTAGCAATTAACCGTGGAATTAGAGATATTGCTAGAAAGGAAACTTATTAATATGGCACTTATTGATGAATTAACTAAAGCTAATATCGAAGCTTTAAAAGCTCATGATCAAATTAGCCGCGCTGTTTTAAGCGTAGTAATTAACAAATACAAAATGGAAGGTATCGAACTTAAAGCTAAAGGTGTTGATATCTCCGATAAAGATATGATTCGTATCATCTCTAAAGTTTTAAAGGAACTTGAAGAAGAAAAAGCGGGTTATGAAAGAGTAAATAGAGTAGAGGATGTTAATAACATCGTTAAACAAATGGAAGTTATCTCTAAATATTTACCAAAGATGCTTTCCGAAGAAGAAATTAGAAACGAAATTAATAAACTTGAAGATAAATCTATCCCATCCATCATGAAGCACTTCAAAGCTAATTTTGAAGGTAAAGTTGATATGGGTTTAGTTAATAAAGTGGCCCGTTCACTTTAATTAAGATTTTATTTGAATAAGCGAGATACATTATTTATAATAGTATCCGCTGCACTAGGGGTGTAGTTCAATGGTAGAGCATCGGTCTCCAAAACCGCGAATGTGGGTTCGATTCCTGTCACCCCTGCCAAATTTGTATT
>CAMOYS010000062.1 GCA_946630435.1 uncultured Caryophanales bacterium
ATAGCAATCTTATCTTTAAACTTTGAAATGAAATAAGACATCATTACAGGAGTTAAAGCAATTTCGGGAACAAGAATTAAAACGTTCTTATTATGTTTAAGATAATAGTCCGCTAAAGAAAGATATACTTCAGTCTTACCTGAACCGGTAACTCCTTCAATTAAAGTGACAGTTCTATCCGTATTTTTAACTGATTCAACTGCGTTAATTTGATCTTCAGTTAAAACTTTCTTTTCATCTTTAAAAAGAGGTGAAAGATTAAGTCTTTGTTTTTCCACTAAAACTATATTAACTTTTCCGGCTTTTATTAATTTATCTAGTACCGATTGAGATTTAATTTCAGTTTTAAGAACTTTGATGTTTTCTTTGATTAATCGTAATAATTCAACTTGTTTCGCAGTTAAGCCTTCTTCATTATCATCGATGACATGAACATATTTATCGTATGCAATTTTTGGACCATTTAGGGCACTTCTTGCGGGTTTAAGTGAAGTTGGAAGCATTGCTTGAAGAACACTAATCTCAGGTGCAAGATAGTAATCTGATACCTTTGTAGCGAGCTCCATTAATTCCTCGTTTAATAAAGGTTTTTCATCAATAACATCAATAATTGGTGATATTTTAAAGCCTGATTCTTTTTCTATTTCATCGATTGTTTTATTAATAGTTTCTACGTTTTTGACATAGGCCACTACTTCTTTATGAGCAAAAGAAACAAGTACACGAAATCCTTTATCGACTGGTTTATTTCCTTCGTAATAATAAGAAAAAAGTCTATTGAGAGACTGGGCCTTTCTTTCAATCAAGACTTGAAGTAGCCTCATTCAATAAACCACCTTAAAACTATTTGGTTATTGTTGAATTCATTTTAGAACGGATGATGCCTTTAATTTCTTCAGCAGCGCGTTCAATTTCATCATTTAAAACAATGTATTCGTAGTTAAATTTTAATCCTAATTCTCTTCTAGCTTTTTCAAGTCTTGCTTTAATAACTTCTTCACTTTCAGTAGATCTTCCACGTATTCTCTTTTCGAGTTCTTCTAAAGAAGGTGGAATTAAGAAGATGGAAACAACGTCATTTCCACTATATTGTTTTAAGACTTGAGTTGTGCCATTGACTTCGATTTCAAGATAGACGTTATAGCCTTTATCTCTCATCTCTTCAACTTTATCTTTTGGAGTGCCATATCTATTACCGACAAATTCAGCCCATTCAAGTAGGTTATTGTTATCGATATTTCTTTGGAACTCTTCTTTACTTACAAAATAATATTCACGGCCATTTTCTTCACCAGGTCTTTGTGGACGAGTTGTCATTGAAACACTATAAAAAAGATTGAGTGATTTATCTTTCATCACTTCCTTAGTAACAGTGCCTTTTCCAACACCACTTGGGCCAGACATTATGATGAGTAGACCGCGTTTTTTATTTTCCATGCGTTTATTATAATAAAAGAGTTTTTAATTATCAATTTGAATAACAACTTTTATAATTTAAATATGAGATTTGAATTTAAGAGTTATGAACGATATGTAAAAGACCTTAAAAACGAACTAGTTGGTAAGGTTCTTTTAGTGCCATTTCTATTAAACAATGAAACTATCGTATTTCCTGTGAGAGATACGCACAATTCTTTAATCGTTTCTTTAAACCATCAAAATCCATTTATTGGTTTACTTCCTAATCTTCCAAAATTAGATTCTTTTGATAATGATTCACTTAAAAGATTAAGAAAATATCTAGGTAAAAATGAAATCAAAGCAATAGAGAATAAAAATAACGATTTTACTTTATTAATTGAAACTTTTGATATCGATAATAACAACTCCAAAAAGATTTACATTGAGATATTCCCATTAAGACCAAATCTTTATATTTTAGATGAAGAAAATAATGTAGTAACCGCATTTAATTTAACTAAAGATAATGAACTTCCTATATGTTTTTTAAATAATAGAGAGCCTTCAAAGGAATTCCAAACTAAAGGTGAATTATATAGTCAAGAAGTATTAGAAAAATTATATAAAGATGAAAAAGATAGAAGGATTAAACAAAAATATTCTTATTTCTATACTTTAGCTAATCGCCGATATGAAAGAATCTTAAGGAAAAAGAAACTAATCGATGCTGATTTAGAAAAAGGGAAAGCTAATCTTCAATTAATGGACACTGTAAATCTTTTATATTCTTTAAACTTAGATCTTAAGTCTCACAAAGACTATATCGAATATGAAGGACAAACTATTGTTTTAGATAAGTCCTTAACAATCAAAGAAAATATAGATTCATTCATTAATCTTTATAGAAAAGGAAAACGAGCTGTAGAAATTGCTAAAGAGAATGAAGAAAGATATCAAGTAGAGCTAAATTACTATAAATCTCTTTTAGAGAATTTTGAAAATGCTAGTAGCGAAAAAGAAAAAGATAAGATCGTTTTTGAAAGTGGCCTTATGAAGTCATCTCATCCAACACAAGTCACTGCATTTAACATGCCATATAAGATTAATAAAGATGGCGTATTTTATTATTTTGGAAAGAACGCTCAGCAAAACGACTATCTTTCATTTAATAAGAAGTTTGACCGTGAATATGTATGGCTTCATGTTAAAGATAAACCAGGTGCTCACATCATAATTGCTAAAAGAAAACCTAGCTCAAAAGAGATAGATTTTGCTGCACAAATCGCCTTAATCGCTTCAAAATGCCAAGTTGGAAATGTAACTGTTGCTATTAAAAAGAATGTTAGAAAAGGTCGCACAACCGGCGAAGCAATCTTAAAGAATTACACTGTTATCAAAATTAATAATATTGAAGATAGAAGTTACGAACTATATGAAAAAGCCGTCAGATGTGACGACTAGATTTCATATTTTTTAATCATATCGTGAGTGGCTAAACCCACGAATTTCTTTTGTCTTAATATTTCGTAGACCACTATTGCAACTGAGTTAGATAAATTTAAACTACGGGCAGTAGATAACATTGGAATACGAAGTGTATAGTCTTTATGTTCACTTAAAATCTTTTTATCAATCCCGGTTGATTCTCTACCAAACATGACATAAACGTCTTCAATTGGGTTTGAGAAATCAATTGTGGAATAAACATGTGAACCATATTTGGTGATATAGTAAATTTTTGTATCTTTGAATTTATTATGAAATTCTTCATAATCTTTATAAATTACAAAATTAGCATCTTTGATATAATCCATCCCTGCTCTTTTTAAAGATTTATCATCTAATGAAAATGTTAAAGGACCAATAATATGAACCATAGAATTTGTTGCCATTGCGGTTCTTAAAATATTACCAGTATTTTGAGGGATTTCAGGTTGATAAAGAATAATATGTAACATAATTAAAAATCTAATAATTCAGTTAATTTATAAATAGCGTTGAATCCAGTCGTGTCTCGTCCATCTCTAACAATAAGAATTGGATTTACTTTAGCGTTAATCGCACATTGATAATCATTATGACTATCACCAACATAGACTACATCATCAAGTGATCCTTTATAGTCTAATTTATCTAAAGCCATTAGAAGAGAATCTGGTTTTGGTTTAAGTTCTAAACACTCATCGGAACCAACGACTACATCAAAAATATCTATAGGAAGTCCAGCGGATTCTAAAATATCGTAAACATGTTTCTTCTCATTCGAAGTGACAACACCCATCTTAATTCCTTCTTTTGTGGCTCTTTCAAAAAAGTCTAAAGCATCAGAATAAAACTTGGTTAATTTAATTGATTCTTCTGAATGAAGATATTCTTTAATCTTTTCAATAAATAAGTCAGCTTTATCTTCTGGAGCACCAAGTTTAGCATAACTTTCATCTAAAGGAACACGAGATAACCAACTAACGTCTTCATCTTTAATCTTAATCCCTACTGCTTCAAATGAGCGTTTAAAAACCATAGCTAAAGCTTCAAAAGAATCAGCTAATGTTCCATCAAAATCAAATAAATATAATTTATATCTTTCCATTATTTATCTGGAAATACTTCGCCATATTTCTTAATACATGCAGCGATAACTTTCATGGCCATTTCTTTACCATGGAATTTTTCAACGTATGTTTGTTTTCCTTCAAGTTCTTTATAAACAATAAAGAAGTGTCTAATTTCTTGAAGAATATGGTCTGGTACTTGTTTAATATCAACAAAGGAATTGAAAACAGGGTCGTTTTTAGCGATTGCAATGATTTTGGTATCGACTTGACCTTGGTCAGTCATTTCAAGCATACCTATTGGATAACAATCTACTAAAGCGAGAGGTACGATTGGTTCAGAACAAATTACTAAAACATCAAGTGGGTCTCCATCACCAGCGTATGTTCTAGGAATAAATCCGTAGTTTTGTGGATAATGGGTCGCGGTATATAAAATACGGTCTAAAATAAGACCACCGGAATATTTTTCTAATTCGTATTTGTTTTTACTGCCTTTAGAGATTTCAATACATGCTAAAAAGCTCTCAGGGTTAATTCTTCTTGGATCTGCTCTATGCCAAATGTTCATATGTTTTCCTCCCAACTAGATTATTATACAAGAATACTTATTTATTTAATAATGATAAATATTTGTTATGATATTAGATAATTATGAAAACAAAGGTTATTTCACTATTTTCTATCGTCCCAATGCTCCTTTCTTCTTGTTCATTCAAAGGAGATACTGAATCATACCGTAATGGGGAAATTATGTATGAGGATAAGTTAACTTATGAAACTGCTTTTGTTGATGCAAACTTTGATTTAATTGATAGTTTAATAAAAGCTGAAGAAACATTTACCTTTTATATCACTAATAAAGATTGTGCTTCTTGTACTGATTTTAAAGACAAGATTACAAGTTATGTTAAAGATACTAAGCAATTAATATATCGTTTTGATTTAGCTACTAACCCAGAAGATTTTCAAAAACTTGGCGAAGCATATCATGATTTCTTTTTCCAAGGAAGAGTTATTGTTACACCTCAAGTTTATGTTTTTAGTGCAAAGAAGGCTTGTCAATATGTTAAAAACACTAGATACGAAACTACCACAATGTTTACAAATGCCATGAAAGATTATGTCTACGAAACAAATGTATATAAGATTTCAACATATAAGACTTTTGAAAAATTTATAGAGTTTAATAATGAACTACCTTTCTTTACTTATGACCGCAAAGATTCATCTAATACATTAATATTTAAGAATGAAGTTAGAGAGTTAATCAATAAAACTAATAAGACTTTTGCACTTCTTGATTTAGCTAGATTTACTGATGAAGATAAAGAGTCTTTAAAAGATAGAATCAATAACGTTGATTTAGATACAAATTGTGTTGCAGGTTACTTTAAAAATAAGGAATTAATCAGCACTAAAACAAATGAAAAAGCCGGCTCCATAAAGTCTTATTTAGCCGACTTGTTATAGGAAATTTGATATTTTTAGGAATTATAAGTATCAATTCTAGAGATAGCTCTTTTAAGTGATAATTCTGCTCGTCTAAGATCAGTGTTATCATCTTTTTCTTTAAGACGATGTTCTGCTCTTTCTTTAGATTGGAGAGCTCTTTCTAAATCGATTTCTTCTTTAGTGTTTATTCCATTAATAATTAATGAAACAGAACCACTATCATCAATGCTAAGTGCGCCACCCATAACGGCATAATATTTTGTTTCACCGTTAATTATTAAATGCATTGGGCCATAATCAACTGAACCGATTAATGGGGCGTGGCCGCTTAAAATAGTGCGATATCCTGTCGTTAACTTTATAGTTAAAGATTCTATCTCTTTATCAAGATAGACACCTTTCGGAGTAATAATCTTTAACTTAAACATTATTTATTTTGCTCAGCTTTCTTTTCTAAATCTTCAATTGTTCCTACATAAAGGAAGGCAGATTCTGGATAATGATCGTATTTTCCTTCTAAGATAGCTTTAAATGATCTAACGGTATCTTTAACAGGAACATAGACGCCTTTAAATCCATTAAAACCTTCAGCGACATGGAATGGTTGCGATAAGAAATTACGAATTCTTCTAGCTCTATTAACGATTACTTTATCTTCATCAGAAAGTTCATCCATACCTAAAATCGCAATGATATCTTGAAGTTCTTTATATCTTTGTAAGATTTGTTGAACTCCACGAGCAACCTCATAATGTTCTTCACCAATAATACGAGGATCTAAGATATTTGAAGTTGAATCAAGTGGATCAACCGCTGGATAAATACCTAAAGCTGCAGTATTACGGTCAAGAACTGTTTTAGCGTCAAGGTGGGAGAATGTCGTCGCAGGAGCTGGGTCAGTTAAGTCATCAGCTGGAACGTAAATTGCTTGAACTGATGTAATAGATCCATCTTTAGTGGAAGTAATTCTTTCTTGAAGTTGACCCATTTCAGTAGCAAGTGTTGGTTGATAACCAA
>CAMOYS010000063.1 GCA_946630435.1 uncultured Caryophanales bacterium
GAAAGATGCAAAGTAGTTGAAAACCCAAATGATGATTCAATTATCGAATTAGTTAATAAGATGCATGATTATTTAGTCGCATCTCAAGATCCAAAAATTAAAGAAAAATATCAACTTAAAGAAGGGGTTGGTTTAGCCGCGCCTCAAATTGGAGAAAATATCCGCGCTTTAGTGGTGTATTATCCAATTGAAGAAGATGAAGACGGTAATCCTACTAAAGTAGTAGATCACCGCTTAATCAATCCTCGCATCATTTCTGAATCCGTTAAAGAAAGCTATTTAGGCGCAGGAGAAGGTTGCCTATCCGTTAAAGAAAACCATGAAGGATATGTTTACCGTAAATTTAAAATTATTGTAAAAGCCTTTGATGCGGTTACAAGAAAAGAAAAAATTATTACCGCGAGAGGATATGAAGCTATTGTTCTTCAACATGAACTCGATCACTTAAACGGTATTTTATATTACGATCACATCAATAAAGAAAACCCATTTATTCGAAAAGAAGATGCGGTTCGCATTTAAGTTTTCTAATTGCTAATTGAATTTTAATTTATAACTAGTTATAATTTAGCCGCGAAATAAAATTAACGAAAATAATTCAATAATTTTAGTTTTATTTATTGTTAGGAGACTTATGGCTGAAACAAAATCCCCAATATCAGTTTATGCATTAGGTGGCTTATGCGAAGTAGGCAAAAACACTTATTGCATTGAATCAGATCGTTCACTCATCATTATTGATGCTGGTGTTCGTTTTCCTGACGCTAATTTACCAGGGGTTAGCTATGTTATTCCTAACTATTCAAAATTAAATCATTCAAGACAAAAAATTAAAGCTTTAATTATCACCCATGGTCATGAAGACCATATCGGTGCTATTCCGTTTTTAGTTCAAAGAGTATATATTCCAGTAATTTACGCACCTAAACTTGCCGCAGCGTTAATCCGTCATAAATTAGAAGACGCACGTATTAGAGATAGAGTTAATATCGTTGAATATGATTCAGATACTATCTTAAATATTGATGATTTTACTGTTTCATTCTTCTATGTTACCCACTCCATCCCAGATGCTTATGGGGTTTGTGTGGATACTCCTCAAGGAAGAATTATCCATACTGGAGACTTTAAGATCGATTTAACTCCAGTTGGAAAACAAATTGAATTAAATAAGATTTCTCGTTTAGGAAGTGAAGGAGTTGACCTTTTACTTAGTGACTCCACTAACGCGGAAATTGAAGGTTACACTCCAAGTGAAACAAATGTTTTAAATTCAATAAATGATATTTTTGAAGGCACTCTAGGAAGAATTATTCTTTCCACCTTCTCTTCTAACGTTTCTCGTATTCAACAAATAGTTGAAGTTGCAGTTAAACATGGAAGATATATCGCAATATTGGGTCGTTCCATGGAATATGTTGTCCAAGTCGCTAGAGACTTAGGTTACATTAAGATTCCAGATTCAAGAATTATTCCAATTAACGAAGTTAATGATTATAAAGCTAATGAAATTTGTGTTCTTTGTACTGGTTCACAAGGCGAACCAATGGCAGCTTTATCTAGAATCGCTAACGGAGAACATAAAGATTTATCCATTATTCCTGGTGATACAGTTGTTTTCTCATCTAGCGCTATTCCAGGAAATGGAGTTTTAATTGAAAGAGTTGTTAACCAATTAGTGAGAAAAGGCTGTGAAGTCACTACTAACTCAATTCTTTATTCCGTTCACTCTTCCGGTCACCCATCTAAACAAGAATTAAGATTAATGCTACGTTTAGTTAATCCTAAATACTTTATGCCAATCCATGGTGATTATAGAATGCTTAAGATTCATGGTAAGATTGCGGAATCTTTAGGTATTCCAGAAGATCATATCTTTGTTTTAGAAAATGGTGAATCTATTGTTTTATATAATCATGAAATACATCGTGGTCCTAAATATGATGCTTTCCCAGTATATATTGATGGAAAAGATATCAGTGGACTTTCTGAAGCCGTTATTAAAGATAGAGAAATATTAAAAGAAGATGGTTTAGTTTCGATTGTAGTTGGAATTAATTCCAAAACTAAGACAATTAAATCTGCTCCAAAAGTTATTTCTTATGCCTTTACCGCGGATAAACAAATCATTGATGAAATAACAACTATTACCACTAAAACAATTAATACAATTTTAGAGAACTCTCAGTCCTTTAACGAACTTAAAACATATATTAAAGATGTTGTGTCAACTTATGTTTATCGTAAGACGGAAAGAAAACCAATGGTTGTTCCAGTCATTTTAGACGAAAAATAATATGCTTATCTTAGCTAGCCAATCTCCAAGAAGAAAAGAATTATTAAAGAAAATCGTTCCAGAATTTTTAATAATGCCTGCCGATGTTGATGAACATTTAAATGTTGATCCATACACTCTTCCTATGGAAGCGGCTTATTTAAAGGCGATGACTATTTTTAAAGATCATCCAAATGATGAAGTACTTGGAAGTGATACAGTTGTCATCGTTGATGGAGAATTATTTGGTAAACCAAAAGATGAAAATGACGCTTATAGAATGCTTAAAGCGTTAAGTGGGAGAGACCATGATGTAGTTAGTGGCTACGCCTATGTTTCGAAGAAAAAAACCATCAAAGGGTCCACTAAAACGGTTGTTCACTTCAATAAGCTTAGCGATGAAACTATCTGGAAATATATAAAAACAGGCTCACCTTTAGATAAAGCGGGAGCCTATGGAATTCAAGACGAGGAATTTCATCTAGTTAAATCTATCGAAGGAAGTTTAGATAACGTGATTGGACTTCCAACTGAAGATATTAAGAAAAATTGTTTTAGTGATTAAGTCCTTTATAAATCTTTTCAGAATTAGATTTAGAAACTAAAGTAATCTTATTTGACATCTTAATGAATGAATCCACTCCGCACTCAGTGAGGAGTTTTTCATTTATAAGGTCATAATCTTTTAAAACAACACTAATACGCGAACCATTTAAGGAAGAAGATTCGAGGTTTTCTTTACCTCCAATAGCTTCAAATAATTTAGTAACAAATTCATCATCAACCGCATTAATTACTGGAGCACCTAAAGGTGATTCTTTTCTTTTCTTAAGTGAAATAAGGAAAAGAACTAAAACCACAATAAAAACTACACCCGCTAAACCTAAGGCAATATAAATACCATAATTAACGAGCCAGTCATTAAGCCAATTTACGCTTGGATCAGAATCTGTATATATCATATTAATTCACCTTGTTATATAATAACACAAGGAAATCTTATGAGCAAAAACATTGAAATCGAAGCCAAAGTAATGATTACAAAGAAAGGGTATGATGCCCTCCTTTTAGCATATAAAGACTTAGAAGATAAAATATATTCACAAGATAACTATTATATTGATAACAATGAATTTATTATTAGCAAAAATAAACTCGGACTAAGAATTAGAAAAAAGAGCGATGGTTATATTGAATTTACTGTTAAAGAAAAGCTTAAAGAAGGTAAATTAGAGATAAACCAGCCGATTTCCTATAGGGAATTTGAAGAATTTAAACAAAATGGAACTCTTCCTAATGGGGAGGTTTTAAGCTTCGTTAAAAGTAAGATAGATGTACCTATTTCAGATTTAAAATGCTATGCCCTTTTAGTCACTAAAAGATTAGATATTAATTATAAAGATGGACTAATTTCAATAGATGAATCTATCTATAATAACATCACTGATTATGAAGTCGAATGTGAATCATCTTCAATGGAACACGCAAAAGAATTATTAAAAGAATTCTTAAAAAATAAAAAGATTCCATATACCTGGAATCATATTTCTAAACTTAAAAGAGCTAGAGAATCTATTTCGAAAGTTTAGTTATTTCAGAACAATCTTCGTAGCAGTCTCCGGTACACGCCATTTCCGCAATTCTTCTAGCGCGAGGAATAAATGTTCTAATTTCTTCAGAATTATAACCAACTTGAATACGATGATCATCCACCATAATTGGTCTTTTTAAGACAGATGGGTTTTTACGAATAAAATCGACGAGTTCAGTAATAGTCATGTCTTCGACATCGACATTATTTTCTTTGATGATTTTAGAGCGTTGAGAAATGATATCTTCAGTGCCATTTTCAGATTTAATTAAGATATCTTTTAATTCATCTGGATTTAAAACAGCATTAAAAATATTATGTTCTTCAAACGGAATTTTCTGTTCTTCGAACCATTTTTTTACTTTGCGGCAACTAGAGCACGATGGGGATGTATATATTTTTATCATAGTTAGAATTTATAATTTATAACTATGCTTGTCAAACTTTATGTTAAAAATTGGGTGTAGAGATATCTATGAAAGTGCTATACTAATTAAAACTATTTTTATCTTTTAAGGAAGGAAGGTAGCTAAATATGGACAATATCTTAAGTGGAATCAAGCCAACAGGTAAGTTAACTCTTGGCAATTATATCGGTGCAATTAAAAACTTTGCTCGCATTCAAAATGAAGGCAACACCTTTGTTTTTATTGCAGACTTACACGCATTAACTCTTCCTATTGAACCAGAAGACTTAAGAAATAATTCTCGTGATATTGCTGCTTATTATTTAGCAGCTGGTTTAGATCCTAAGACCACTACTATCTTCCTTCAAAGTGATGTCCCAGCTCATAGCGAGCTTGCTGTTATTATGCAAAACTTCCTTTATATGGGTGAACTATCAAGAATGACACAATTTAAAGATAAAGCTCAAAAGATGGACAATGAAGCTATTGGTTTAGGCTTATTTGCGTATCCAGTTCTTATGGCCTGTGATATCGTATTATATAATTCAAAACGTATTCCAGTTGGTGAAGACCAAGTTCAACATGTTGAACTTTGTCGTGACTTAGTAAAAAGATTCAATAACCGTTATGGTGATACGCTTGTAATGCCAAGAGCAGAAATGGTTAAAGTTGGTAAAAGAATTATGTCACTTAGTGATCCAACTAAAAAGATGTCTAAATCTGATCCAAAAGGCGATATTTTCCTTTCCGATGATTTAAATGTGATGAGAAAGAAAATAATGTCTGCTGTAACTGACTTAGGTCATGAAATTAAATATGATGTTGAAAATAAGCCAGGTATCTCTAATTTAATGACAATTTATTCCGCTTTAACTGGTAAGGAATTCGCTGAAATTGAAAAAGAATTTGAAGGTAAAGGCTATGGCGACTTTAAGCGCGCTGTTGCGGATGCTGTTATAAATGAAATGGAACCATTTAAAAAACGTTATGAAGAAATTATTTCTTCTGGTTTAGTGGATGAAGTTTTGCGTGATGGTGCTAAAAAGGCAAGTGTTATTGCAAATGAGACATTAGCCCGAGTTCAAAAAGCTGTTGGTTTATATCATAAATAATGGATAGGTATTTAATCGCTATTGATATTGATGGAACTCTTTTAAATAAGGATAGAGTTATTTCAAAAGCGACAAAAGAATATCTTCTTAAATTATCAAACGAGGGTCATTTAATTGTTCTTGCAAGTGGTAGACCAATTCGTTCTCTTGTTCAATTTCATGACGAATTAAAGCTAGATACTCCCCTAATTTGTTATAACGGAGCCCTAGTTTTTTCTTTAAATGATAAGAATTTTAAGACTAAAGAATATATCTTTAAAAAAGAAATTGTTAACGAAATCTATTATTCAATAAAGCCATATATTGATAACGCAATGTGCGAAACAAATACCGATATTTATATTGATAAAGTTGATGAAACTTTAGATATCTTCTTTTGGTATAAAGGAATGAATATCCATCAAGGTGAATTTAAAGATATCTTAAAAGAGGATGTTATTACTTTTATCGCTAAACTTAATCAAAAGGGTATTGAACATAACGAAGAAATCACCAAAAGATGTTCAAAATATGAAGGAATCGAAGAAAGATTCTGGAGGGGTCTTCCTTATGTCGAGCTTTATCATAAAAAGGCTACAAAGGGTAATGCCTTATTAGATATCGCTGAATATTATAAGATTCCTCAGAAGAATATCATTTCTATCGGAGATAGCGATAACGACTT
>CAMOYS010000064.1 GCA_946630435.1 uncultured Caryophanales bacterium
TTCTTTTGTAGAAAACAAAGTTATTAATTAAAAGGATAACTAAAAGCAATACTGCGGTAGAAAGTAATAAATAAAATAATAATTCTTCAGGCATACGACAATTATACCAAATATATTATTTATAATAAGAACTAATTGATATAGCATAAAGAAAATAACATAAAAAAGACTGCACAAGTCCCCTTTTTTGGAAAATTAAAAGAGGAGAACGATTTAACCACTCTCCTCTTTAAAACATTTTTAGATTTATTCTTCTTTTAGTTTTAATGTTCCATCAGCAATAAGTTTACCTGACAATCTATCATAAAGAAGGATTTTGTTTCCTGCGAATGATATGGTTGTTTTAGAACCCATCTTATAGTCAACATCACCATAAGCCACGCCAGTAAGGAAATAATCGTCTATGGTGACTTTAACTGTAGTTTCCATACCGGTTGGAAGGGTACTATAGATTTCACCGTCAAAACCTTTTTCTTTGCCAAAGACAACGAATTCAGGACGCACGCCAATGATTAGAGTATCATCTGGAACATCATGTTCTTCTTCAGCTTCAATATCGCCTTCAACTTTATGGATATGATAATTGAAGCGACGATCCGCATTTTCTTTTTCAACATATCCACGTTGTTTTTTAGCTTCTTCTAATTTAAATGCGGCTTCTTTCATCTCTTCACTACGTTTAACAAAGAACTTAGAAAGATCTACATCTTCATTAGGAGTAAAAATGCATTTCTTACCATCAAAAATTGTGAGTTCGATTTCTTTGCCTTTTTGAACAGGTCTAGCTTCAATAAAATTAATGGAAGGTGAACCGATAAAGTCTGCGACAAATAAATTCGTTGGTTTTTTATAAATATCTAGAGGTGGTTCATATTGTTGAAGAACACCATTATTGATTAAGCAAACTCTTGTTGCTAGAGTCATAGCTTCTTGTTGATCATGAGTGACATAAACGAAAGTTGAACCAGTATCACGATGGAGACGTTTAAGTTCTGAACGCATTTCCAAACGTAATTTAGCGTCTAAGTTAGATAAAGGTTCATCCATAAAGATAACTTTTGGCTCTGGCGCTAAGGTTCTAGCAATTGCGACACGTTGTTGTTGACCACCAGATAATTCAGATGGATAACGATCCATAAATTCGCCAATATGGACAATACGGGCGACATGACGGACACGTAAATCGATTTCTTCTTTATCTAATTTACGGAATTTAATAATAGGTTTTCCTTCGTTATCAACATAAATGCCATCGTCATTAAAGATGCGATTCTTTGCTTTTTCGTTACGTTGAATCGTTTGAGCTTTTGATAAGAATTCTTTGCTTTTAGTTTCCGCTAAAGAAGTGGCGGCTGATTCATCTAACCCATCAAAACCAACCGCGTATAATTCTTTTGCGGCGGACATTGAGATTTTAAAGCCATCAATTAAATATAAATAAGCTTTGTTCTTATCTACTTTTCCTTTCTTATCAATAGAGTAACCAAGGAATTTCATAATATCTTTAACATTTGTGACAGCTTTTGCGAGCGATTTATATTTAAGATATTCACTATTGATAAGTGGGAGATTGTCATGAAGCTCTTGTAACCCAAATGTGATGTTTTTATATACGGTCATATGTGGCCATAAGGCATAATTTTGAAACAAGAATCCAACATGACGGTTAGCAGCAGATACATTGATCCCTTCTTCAGAATCAAATACGACTCTATCGCCTATAATAATCTTGCCTGAGGTAGGTGTTTCAAGACCTGCAATCATACGTAAGGTTGTAGTTTTGCCACATCCAGAAGGGCCAAGTAAAGTGATGAAACCATTATCTTCTAGTTCCATAGAGATATTATCAACGCCAAAGAAACTTCCCCAGCGTTTTGTGACATTTTTTAATATAATTTTTGGCATATTATTTTGTTGAACCTCCAATTCCTTTATCCATAGAAGCACCTGTTAAGAAGTTAACTAAATAGTTCGCTATTAGGATAAATATGATAAGCAAGAAGTTAGCAGCGTTTTCTAATGCGGCAACACCAGTATCTTCAAGCATAAACATGAAACGGGTGAGAATGAAGTAGTCGCTTCCAAGGAAGACGAATAAGTCTAATTCTCTCATACAGGAAATAAATGGTAATAAGAATCCTGATATGATAGCGGCTTTTTGAATTGGGAAGATGATATGAGTCATACGTTTCCACCATGGGATATGCATGATTAGTCCAGCTTCTTCAATTTCTTCTGATAGTTGAAGCATCGCATTAAGTGATGTTCTAGATGCAAACGGAATATATTTAATAACACCTACGGTAACCATGACAATAAAGATACCAACAGTAGTCGTAGATGCTGGAATGCCAAGTCTAGTTGCAACAATCATAAAGATTAATGAAAGAGCAACAGAAGGCATTAAGTATGGGAAGAAGGCCACGTTATTAACAATAACACCTAAAGCTGATTTACGTTTTCTTGAAACAGCATAACCAATTAATAAACCGAATAATCCCGCGAAGAATCCACAGGCTAAAGATAATCCGATAGATCCAAGTAAGGCGGTCCAAACTCTCGGTTCATTTAAAAGTCCAACATATCCCGCAGAAGCGTTACCGATTGGTTCAGTAGAAATCCAAGCTTTAAAGTTTAAGCCACTTGAGAAGTCACCTGAGTTAGGAAGCAATGATTCAAGGAAAAAGGAAACCATTGGGCCAAAGCAAACAATTGCCACAAAGAAGCACATAACCGAGCCAATTACCCAGCGACCAACTTTACCAAGGTTACGTTTACTAATTTGTCCTGATTTACCAGTAACAGTTGTAAACTGCTTACGGGAACCAGTTTGAACTTGATTCATAATAAGCATCACAACGCCGATAAGAATAAGAACAATAGCAACCGCATAACCAGAACCAATATATCTTCCACCTGAGCCCTCAATAAGCGATTTCATTTTAGTGGCTAAAGTATAGAAATTTGTTGGATTACCCAAGGTAACTGGAACACTATAAGAAGACATTGCCGATGAGAAAACAAGGAGTATTGTTGAGAATAAAGCTGGTTTTAACATCGGAATAGTTACCTTAGTAAATCTCTTCCAGCGTGGAATATTTAAAATAGTGGCTGCTTCTTCAAGGTTACTATCCATATTTTGAAGGACACCACCAATAAGAATATAAGCAAATGGTGTATAGTGTAGACCCAATACCATCGCAATTGGGAACCATCCATAAACCATCCACTCAGGAACAATAAGGCCGGTTAAAGCCTGAAATTCTCCACCAAAAGCAGTGAAATCAGTGGTTATAAAGAAGTTCTTCCAGAATAATGCGAGCGTCCACTGTGGCATGATGTAAGGAAATATAAATATAGCAGTTAAGAATTTCTTAAATGGCATATTTGTACGGGTAATCATAAAAGCCATAATTCCACCGAACAAAATAGCAAAAATACAGGCAAAAGTAGAAACTAATAAGCTTCTAGCAAGTGGAAGCCAGAAATTGCCAACTGCTAGTTTTGAACTAAATAAAATCTCCCACCAGTTATAAAAAGTGAATTCACCAGCAGGCACATATTGTCTTTCGCCATGCTCCCAAATGTTCCAAACATCGATATCCCAATCACTGGTTGGGACTACGCCATTAGCAGGAACAGTAAATGAGGATATAAGTAATGAAAGAAGCGGTAGAAAGTTTAAAATCAAAAGGACGACCGCAAACATAACTAAGATTGAGTTTGCTGGTACGCCTAAAAAAGTTAATGTTTTTGTAGTGCCACGGCGAACTACTTTCATAAAAGGTGTTCGCTCTTTTTTAGTGACTAATGTAGACATAAAGATAACTCCTTATCATATGATAGTCACATAAAACGGCAAGCCCATGATAGGGCCTGCCGCTATATAATGTGCTTAACTATTTCTTAGCAGCAATTTGTTGCATGATGAATGCAGCAACTGTGTTGTAATATGTGCCAATATAACTTGGGGTTTCAACTGTTGAATGAGCAGTATCAATCCACCAATTAGAACTTGGGTCATTTAAGCATGGGAATTCATTTGGTTTAGTTGAATCAACGACCCATTTGCCACTTTCATTGACATAACCATGTCCGTTCATAGAACGGTCTTGGTTAATGGATTCACCAAATGTTGGATAGTCGCCAACATCTCCAGCCCACTTAGAATAACCGACTTCGGTTGTGGATAAGAAGTTAATAAATGCACAGGTTGTCCATGGAAGTGGTGATTCTGGCATAAGCATTAAATAGTGTTTATACATAAATCCGCCAAAGCCTTGCATAGCTAATGTTGGGTTTTTACCATCAGAATGTTCTTTACCTAAAGCGGCAATAACGATATCTTTCTTAGTAACTTGTTCAGATTCTTCAACGTTTTGAATCTTTGAATAAACGATCCATGCAGCATGTCCTGGGGAAGCTTTAAATGTGTCAAGAGCTTTACCATCATCAGCATAGAAACTAGCGTTTTTAATGAAGCGTTCGATAAATAAGAAAGCATATTTACGACCTTCACCATAAGATTCATATGGTTTAAGAGCTTCAGCAGTTAAGCCTGAACTATTCGAAGCGTGTTCAAATGCAGATTTTAATAATGCACAGTTTTCATCAGAAGTAAGTTGAATTAACCAGTCCATGTTAACGTTTTCGTTAGTTGGATCCATGGTATCAATTGTTAAGCCTTCTTTTGCAAAATCCCAGACATTATCGATGACCATATCTTTGTTATGGTTGTTATACATCCAGGTCTTGAATTGGAATTGTAATGAAAATGGGTTAGCATCACGTTGTTTGTTAACACCAGCTTGGTCATTCCATTCTTTTGGAATGTAGTTAACGTAACCATTTTCAATACCTTTAGTTTGAAGTTGGTATCCATCTTGGAGAAGAGCGCCACTTGTGACTGCTTTTCCAGATTCGATTTCAGCGTTAAGGAAGGTATAAATCTTTCCATCGACTGTAGTTTGATAGTTGATTTGGTCAACTTTAATTTCTTCAGCACCAGCTGGTCTGACTTTATTAAGTTCGGCGACAAATTTGTCTTTAACTTTACCACCACGGCTCGAGGTAGCATACCAGTTGAAGGTCTTGGTACCAAGTTCTTCAGCGGCTTTCTTAAAGAGTTCTTCTCTGCTCAATGTTTCAGCTTCACGAACCACTTTTTCAACACGAGTTGGTTCATGAGTGCCACCAGAATTACTTTCTGGAGTTGGGTTTGAAGAACAAGCAGCAAGGCTTGCAGTAGCGCTTAATGCAAGAACGCTAAGACAATAAAGAATTTTGTTCGTTTTCATTGATTTTTCCTTCTTTCTAAACGAAACTTCGTAATTATATGGTAGCGCTTCTTAAAGAAATCTTACAAGCAATCTGAGAAGAAAAATGTATGCGCTTTCACTGACTATTTCACAAGACTTACGATTGCATCGAGATTTTGAGCAAAAAAGAAAAAAATAAAAATTTTTGATTAAATGAAATTATTGACAAAAAGTTATTAACTATAATAGTTTTAATGCATTTTTGCCTATTTTTTGAGGTAAATTTGCAAAATATGCATATATAAAAGTATCGATTCTATCATAATTATTTATTACAAATTTAGCGCCAATTTTCGCTAAAAAATAGTTTTTCATTGACTATTTTGACAATACATAATTTCTCTCGTGTTTTATTGCTTAAATCTGGTTCCAAATTAATTCATTTTTAGCATGCAATTTTGATCAAATTCTTCAAACTTAACAAAATAATAAGTTCGTTGCTTAGATTATGAAAATAATAAATAAAAAAATAAATAAATATACTATTGTTCAGTCAACGGTTTTTCAGTACCTATATCTTTATTTTCAGATTTAAGAAGCTTTTTATGTTTGTTTTCTTTAATAACTTCACTTATATTGATTTATTTTATTAATAAAACACATAGGAAGTCTAATGGATTGGAAAATTTTCCCAAAAATGGGAGAACCTATCGATTAAATTAAAATTTCTTTATTTTGATAA
>CAMOYS010000065.1 GCA_946630435.1 uncultured Caryophanales bacterium
TTGCCTTTAACCATTTCACCATCGATACAGACATCGAAGTCTTCTGGAGCGTTCATCTTGATTTCTTTAGCTCTACGATAAGTGATTGCTTTATTTGGTTTATCAAGGTGTTTACCGTTAGTGTATTTCTTAATAATCATACCTAAACCAATAATGGACATACCTCTTAAAACACAAACATCAATTAAGCCATCGGTATTATCGCTCTTTGGAGAGGCGTGGAATTGACCACCGACATATTGTCCTTGAGCTAAAGTTGCTAATAAGATTTTACCGCTATTGAGTTTTTCTCCATCAGCATAAACATCAATTGTGTTCTTTAAACCATGTTTCATAGCATCATGGTGTAAAGCGTAATCATATGGGTTTGGATATTTCTTTTGGGCTTTTTCTGGATAGCCATTTTCTTTATAGTAGTTACCCATAGCACCGACGATAGCGTCAAAACCAAAGTTAATGACGTTGATAGAATAGACTTCTTCTTTATTTGCTGGCCAAGTGATTTTAGAAATATCAATTGGGTGAGCTTTAGCTTCGATTAAGGATTTGAAGTTAGAGAATTTATCTTTGCCACCATAGATTTTGATAAAGTCATTACCTGTACCAACTGGGTAGATGGCAAGTTCAGCATTTTTAATGCCAACTAAGCCATTAGCGACTTCGTGGACTGTTCCATCACCACCGCAGGCATAAACTCTAACGGTATCGGTTTCTTTTTTAAAGAAATCTTTTAAGAATGGGATAACGCTTCTTGGACCTGTAGTTTTATAGATTTCGAATTCTAAGCCTTCAAAAGCGGCTTTAATTGAATTTTCAAATTCTTCGGAATAAGTTCCAGCGTTTGGATTAACAACAATTAAATGTTTCATTTTGTATTAAATCTCCTTTAATTATTTCTTTTCAGGGTTTTTAACTAAGTTAAGTTTCTTTAAGTGCCAGATATCTTTAACGTATTCTTCGATTGTACGATCAGATGTAAAGAATCCAGAGTTAGCGATATTTACTAAGCACATATGAGCCCAGACTGTTTTATTTTGATATAAAGCATTAATCTTTTCTTGAGCTTCGATATAGGCTGGTAAATCTTTAAGGATGAAATAAGTATCACCATTATTCATAACTTCGTTAAAGATGATTTGGAATTTATCAGGTTTAGTAGCCCATGGACCAGTGAATAAGGAATCGATGATGTTTTTGATTCTTGGATCACTATTATAGATATCCCATGGATTATATCCACCTCTAGCGTAGTATTCTAAGACTTCTTCACTAGTTAAACCGAAGATAACACAGTTATCATCTCCGACAAAGTCACGGATTTCAACGTTAGCACCATCAAGTGTACCTAAAGTAATAGCACCGTTCATCATAAGTTTCATGTTTGATGTACCGGAGGCTTCTTTAGAAGCAGTTGAGATTTGTTCACTGACATCGGCGGCAGGAATAATGTTTTCCGCTAAAGTGACACCATAGTTTTCAACAAAGACGACTTTAATGAACTTAGAGGCTTTTGGATCGTTATTAATAACGTCTGCGACCGCTAAGATAAGTTCAATAATCTTCTTTGCATATACATAGCTTGGAGCGGCTTTAGCACCAAAGATGAAGGTGCGTGGAACCATTTCGAAATCTGGTTCGTTTTGGATACGTTGATATAAGTAGATAATATGGAAGACATTCATTAATTGACGTTTATAAGCGTGTAAACGTTTGATTTGAACGTCAAAGATAGAATCAGTATCAACATCGATATCCATCTTCTCTTTAATATATTTTGCTAAAGCAACTTTCTTTTCATGCTTAATTTCTAAGAATCTCTTTTGGACTTCTTTATCATCGACAAATTTGTTGAACTTGGTGATTTCTTTATCCATTTGATAATGCCATTTATCACCAATCTTAGAAGTGATTAATTCATCAAGTTTTGGGTTAGCATACATTAACCATCTACGATGAGAAACACCATTTGTCTTATTGTTGAACTTCTCTGGGAATAATTCATAGAAGTCTTTAAATGTTTCTTTCTTTAAGATTTCAGTATGGAGTTTAGCAACACCGTTAACACTGAAGGCGGCAAAGATGGCTAAGTTAGTCATATGAATTTGACCGTCTTTAATGATTTGCATAGCGTAACGTTTACCACCATCGACTTCTTTTTCAGAAAGATAGATATTAAATCTACGGTTAATTTCTTCGATAATCATGTAGCAACGTGGGGCGACTTGTTGGACATAGTTAACTGGCCATTTTTCTAAAGCTTCCGCCATAATGGTGTGGTTTGTATAAGCAATTGAATGAGTAACTACTTCCCAAGATTCATCCCAGCCATAGCCGTATTCATCCATCATGAGTCTCATCATTTCAGGGATAGCTAAGATTGGGTGAGTATCATTAAGTTGGAAAATATAATGGTCAGATAAAGTCTTAAGTGTGCCATATTCACGGTTATGGAATCTCATAACGGATTGAAGACCACTACTGACTAAGAAATATTGTTGTTTAAGTCTAAGTAAACGACCTTCTTCAGTGGAATCATCTGGATAAAGACCATGAGATAATTCTTTTAAAGAATTAAGGTATGATTCGAATGAAGTATTCTTTGGTAAATTTACATCGCTAGGTTCAGCAGACCAAAGTCTTAAAACGTTAGCGACATTGTTTTTATAACCAACAACGGAAACATCATATGGGACCGCTCTTACGCATGTCGCGTTAACGGTTCTCATACCGAATCCACCATCAGGTTTCATATAGGTTTCAACAGTACCACCGAATTTAACTTCGACAGAGTGTTTTGGTTTTCTAACTTCGAAAACGAAACCATTATTTAACCATTGATCTGGTAATTCGAATTGTTTACCGTGTTCAATAAGTTGTCTAAAGAAACCATATTCATAACGGATACAGTTACCACTTCCTGGATAGCCAGTTGAAGCGATAGAATCGAGGAAGCAAGCGGCTAAACGGCCAAGACCACCGTTACCTAAGCCGGCATCAGATTCAACTTCTTCAATGTCATGAATATTGATACCGAGTTCGGCTAAACCTTCTTTAGCAACTTGATAGATACCTAAGTTTTGTAAGTTATTAACTAATAAACGACCAATGAGGAATTCCATTGAGAAGTAAATTAATTGTTTTTGTCCTTTTTGTTGAACTTCTTCTTTTGTAGTACGCCAGTCATAGGAAGCATAGTCACGGACCATTTCACCTAAAATATCGAATTTTTCAGTGATATGGGAGTCACTAGCAGTGTTACCATATTTCTCAAGCAAGCGACGTTCAAAATTTTCTTTGAATTCTTTTGTGTTTGAAAACATAAACTATTTTGTCTCCTTTAATTTGAAAATCATCGCACCGAAAGAGGCAATTTTAATAGTGATACGATGAGGTTTGTTCCATGGACCAAATTGCTCTGTTTTGACTGGTAAACCATTGTATTGGTTTGTACCACCATAAACGTCTTTATCAGAGTTGAAGATTTCTTCGTATGTTCCTGGAACGTTGACACCAATTTCATAGTATTCGTAATAATTTGGAGTCATATTAAAGACGAAGACGAGTCTTGAATCTCCACTAAAACGTTCAAAGGCAAGGATAGAATCATTAGCGTTATCAACCATTAACCATTGGAAGTTATTTGGGTTGTATTCGTTTTGATACATCGCCTTTTCGTAGCGGTAGATTAAGTTAAGATCTCTAATGACACGAGTGATTGAGTCGTGTTTTGGATAACTTCTTAAATTCCAAGGTAAAGATCTATTTTCGTTCCATTCGTCGAATGAGCCAAGTTCGTTACCCATAAAGGAAAGAATCTTTCCTGGGTGAGCAAATTGGTAAGTATAGAGGTTTCTAAGAAGCGCAAATTTTTGATCATAGTCGCCCCATAATTTATTAATAATTGTTCCTTTTCCGTGGACGACTTCGTCATGGGAAAGAGGAAGTAAGAAGTTTTCATTGAAGAAATACGCCATTGAGAATGTAAGTTTGTTATGGTCGTATTTTTTATAAACTGGATCTAAGCCGTAATACTTTAAGGTATCGTTCATCCAACCTAAATCCCATTTATAGTCAAAGCCGATTCCGCCGTATTCAATTGGTTTTGTAACACCATAGAAATCGGATGAATCTTCCGCGATCATCATTAATGATGAGTGGCGGTCATGAAGCTTAGCGTTAGATCTCTTTAAGAACTCAATAGCCCCACTATTTTCACCTTTGGATTTATCGCCATCGATGAAAAGTAAGTTACTAACCGCGTCCACTCTAATACCATCGAAATGGAAGATTGATGCAAAGTAGTTCATTGATGACATTAAGAATGAACGAACTGGATCTTTGCCCCAATCAAAATAGCAAGAACCCCATGGGGAGAATCTTCTAGCTGGATCAGCGGATTCAAAGAGGTGGTTACCATCATAATCGATTAAAGCATAGGAGTCGTTTGCAAAGTGAGCAGGAGCGAAGTCTAAAATGACCCCGATACCAGCTTGGTGCATACGGTCTACGAATGACATTAATTGTTTTGGGTTTCCATATCTTGAATCAACAGAATAGAAGCCAGTTGCTTGATAACCCCAAGATCCATCAAATGGATATTGAGTAATTGGCATAATTTCAACGTGAGTGTAGCCGAGTTCTTTAACATAAGGAATAAGATAATCCGCAGCTTCTTCATAAGAAGGGTAACGATCACCAATCTTTCCTTTCCAAGAACCTAAATGAAGTTCGTAGATAGAAAGTGGTTTATCAAAGTTTCTTGTTCTTGTCGACATCCAAGGATAGTCATGCCAAGCAAAGTCACTATAATCGAATAAACGTGAGCAGGTGTTTGGTCTAAACTCGGAATAGAATGCGAATGGGTCTGCTTTATCAACATATTCCCCTTTTGCATTTAAAAAATGGAACTTGTAGGATTGATAATTTTGTAAACCTGGAATAAAGATTTCCCAAGTACCAGAATCATCGATGCGGTTCATTTTGTGAACACGAACATCCCAGCCATTCCATTCACCAATAACAGAAACGTCTTGAGCACATGGAGCGTATAATCTAAATACTACTCCGTCGACGCCATCCCATTTCTCAAAATGTGCGCCGAAATAAGTGTAAGCATCAATGGTTTGACCCATTAAATAATCATAAAGTAATCCAAATGCCATATTTGTATTTTCCTTCTTATTTAATGTAGTTATTTTAACAAAGAATATGTTTCTTGAGTAGAAAAATATTTTTCTAATACTAATTTTTTAATAGGAACTCAATCATTTGGGAAAATTAGTTCCATTTTATGCAATTGTAAATTGGGAATAATATGTCTTATAATTTTTGTGTCTAAGGAGAAAAATATGGCAAAAGTTATGGCAGTTAATGCTGGTAGTTCCAGCTTAAAATTTAAATTATATGAAATGCCTGAAGAAAAGGTTTTATGTTCCGGTAACGCTGAAAGAATTGGCTGGGAAGATGCAATCTTTGGTATTAAATGGGGAGATCAAAGTGAAAAGACAGTTCTTCCAATTTTAGATCACGCTAGAGCAGTCGAACTTGTCGTTCAAGCTTTAATCGATAAAGGCATCATCAAATCAATGGATGAAATTATCGCTGTTGGACACCGTATCGTTCAAGGTGGTAAATATTTCTCCCATAGTGAACTTTTTAATAAAGATACAGAAGACAAGATTGAATCATTAATTCCTCTTGCCCCACTTCATAATAAAGCACACTTAGTTGGCTTTAGAGCGTTCAAGAAGATTCTTCCTAATGTTACTTCAGTAGCAGTATTTGATACTGCTTTCCATCAAACAATGGAACCACAAGACTATGTTTATCCAATCCCATATGAATACACCAAAAAGTATGATTGTAGAAGATATGGTGCGCATGGTACATCTCATAATTATTTAGCACAAAAAGCCACTGCTTATTTCGGTGGTAAAAACCCAAAAATTATTTC
>CAMOYS010000066.1 GCA_946630435.1 uncultured Caryophanales bacterium
AATAAATAAAAAGGGCTCCATTAAGGAACCCTAGTTAGATTTAAATAAAAACTATTTATAAGAGACGTTGAACCAAGCATCAACTTTAGTGGTAGTTTTAACACTTAAAACTTCCATTTGGGTTGTTGACTTTAATTCCATTTTTGTGGCAAAGCCATAATCATTGAAGGCAACATAGGCGTCCATATTCATAACGATTGGATCTTTAAGTTCACCTTTAAAACCGATACCGAATGGAGCGACATAATATTTGATATCAAGTCCTTCTGGAATAATGGTAGAAAGTTCGTCTAATTCATCTTTCAAACTTGATTGAACAAAATCAGCATAAGAGGCGAGTTGTTCTGGAAGTTTTTCTTTTGAAGAGAATTCTCCATCATCATAGGTAAATTCGATTTTGCCTTTATCTTCTTGTTTTGTGGTTTCGTCTTTACCTTCTCGATTTGGAGCAGTAACTTCAACAGCAACACTATATTCAAGGGTTGCACCAGTATAAGCGGTTGCAGGTTCTTGAATTGCGTTTGCTTTATTAGTGAATTCATCTTTACTAACTTCACTACCACGTCCATTACAGCTGGCGAGCACACCGACGGAAACTAACGCCATTGCAAATGTAAAATATTTTTTCATTATTAATATCTCCTTTTCTATGAAAAATTATATTATCCCCTTATCAATTTTCAAGATACTTGATAATTTTTTATCAAAGAAAACGCTTATTAATTGACCTAGATTAATTCTTATTGATAATATCAAATGGAAAAGGAAATAAGTTATGAAAGAATATACCTTAAATAATGGAATCAAAGTTCCTGCTTTAGCGTTTGGAACTTGGTTAATCAAAGATAAAGACGCTGCTAGATGCGTTAAGATGGCTTTGGATGCTGGTTACCGCCATATTGATACCGCTCAAGCATATGGAAATGAACGTGGAGTCGGTGAAGGAATTAGATTATCTGGACTTAAAAGAGAAGAAGTCTTTATCACTTCCAAAGTAAAAGCAGAAACTAAAACATATAGGGGCGCTAAAAGATCGATTGATAATTCATTAAAACGTTTAGGTGTCGATTATATTGATTTAATGCTTATCCACTGCCCTCAACCTTGGGCCTTATTTAGAAGCCCTATCCGTTTCTTTAAAGAAAATATCAACGTTTGGAGAGCACTTGAAGAAGCTTATAAAGAAGGAAAACTTAAAGCGATCGGTATTTCTAACTTCTTTAATGATGATACTGAAAATATCTTAAAGAACTGTGAGATTAAACCTATGGTTAATCAAATCCCAGTTCATATTTGTCACACCCCACTAGATGTAATGAGATATTCTAAAGAACACGATATCATCGTCGAAGCTTATTCCCCTATCGCTCATGGAAGAATCTTAAATAATAAAGAAATCAAAGAAATCGCTGATAAATATAACGTCAGCGTGCCTCAACTTTGTATCAAGTACACTCTTCAACTTAATACCATATCTATTCCAAAAGCATCTTCTAAAGAACATATTGAAGATAACATTAAACTAGATTTCGAAATCTCTAAAGAAGACATGATTAATCTTCTTAAGATGAATGATAGTGATTATGGTGAAGATCCACTTTGGCCACTTAATAACTAGAGCCTAGATGAATAAAAAAACAAGGTGTTGAGCCTTGTTTTTTGTTTTATTAATTTATAATTAATAAGCTGCTTTAACTCTAAGCCACATATCTTCAACATCGGCTTGAGCTTTACCAAAGTCTTTCATGATGCAGCATCTATTTAAGACTTCTTCAGTTGGGTATTGAGCGTCAAATTGTCTTCCTTCATTTTCAAGAGGAATATTAATAAGAGCGTCTTCTTCAATTGAATCACCGAAATAGAAGCTTAAATCAACTTCATATGTTTCGGTTTCTTCTTCATCAGCGGCATACCAATCATTAACAAGATCCCAGATTTCATCTCCTACGACTGGAGAGGTATAACCAACAGATTCCATACATTTAGCAGCGTTTTCTGGGTTAGAGATAAAGTTAACGAATTCTTCTGCTAATTCTTTTTGAGAACCTTTTGGCATACACCAACCATCAAACCAGACGTTACTTCCTTCTTCTGGAACGATGTAATTAAGATAGACTGCTGGTTCTGCTTGTTCAGCGTTATCCATAGAATAAACAGAGTCACCAGACCAGGCTAAATTAGCGTGATAAGTACCTCTAACGATATCATCTTTACCTTCATCAACTTCGAAGCCTTGAACAGCGTATTTAGCACCTTTAAGAGCAGCTTCAACTTTGGCGATTGTTTCTTTATCGCATCTATTGAAGATTTGACCAAGTTTAGCGTTATAATCAAGAGCAGTTTCATCTAAAGCTTCGATTTCATCTTTATAAACATGGAAGATAGCAGCGACATAGGTATCTCTCATAGAGTCTTTTAAAGAGAATTGTTTTTCAAATTTCTTTTTACCAGCTGGTTCATCAGCGGATGTTTTCCATAAAGCTTCCCAGGAATTAACATCTTCTTTAGTAAACCAATTAGAGTCATAAGTGAAACCCATAGTGCCCCAGAAATATGGGACTGCGTAGCTTAAGAAAGAATTACCATCTTCAAGTTTTTCCGCTTTAAAACGGTCATGGATAAATGGAGATTGATAGTTTTCCCAGTTTTCTAATGATTCACTATATTTATCATCTTTCTCATTATATGAGAACTTTTCAAGCATACCTTCGTTAGCCATCTTTTGAATCATGTAATCAGATGGGCAAATTAAGTCAGGGGAAATAGCACCTAATTTAATTTGTTGATACATTTCTTCGTTTGTGGAAAAGTTTTCATAATCGATAGTGATTGTTTTACCAGTCTTTTCTTCAAAATAATCTTTAAAAGCTTGAACGGTAGACTTTTCACCTTGAATGATATTCCCCATTTCATCAGTGGCTTCGTAAATATAATCTTCCCAGTTATAAATAGTTAAGGTGTAATCTGTTTTTGGACCACACGCACTTAATAAGGAAGCATTAATAAGAGCGAGTAATGGGATAGCAAATAAAGTTAATTTACCTTTTTTCATTTTCTATATTCTCCTTTAGTTTTAATCTTTTTAGCGTCTCTAGCGCCTTTGATATTCATGAAAATCATGATGAATAATATGACAGCGAATAGAATCGCTGTAAATGCCCTAAGTTGAGTTGGAAGACCACCTTTTGCGGTAGCGGCATCCACGTAAGTTGAGATTGTATCAAAGCCACCTGAAGTTGGTTTAGTAAAGGCGGTGATAACATAATCATCTAACGATAAAGTTATTGAAAGTAAGAAACCAGTTAAGATACCTGGAAGGATATCTGGAATAATAATTTTAAATAAAGCTTGGGTTTGGGTTGCTCCTAAATCCATCGCCGCTTCATATAAAGAAGGATCCATTTGTTCGAGTTTTGGTTTAACCGAGATTACAACATAAGGAATCGCTAAAACGACATGACCTATAACTAAAGTTATAAAGCTTCTTTGTAATCCGATTGTGCGAGCGGTGATAACAAATAAGATACATAAGCTAACCGCGGTAACAATTTCAGCGTTAACAATTGGAATTTGGGTGACGAAATCTAAGGTGTTTTTCATCCATTTTCTTTTTAAATAGAAGATACCAATCGCTCCTAAAGTACCTAAGATAGTTGCGATTAAGGCGGCAACAAGGGCCACCATTACGGTATTACCCACTGCACCCCAGATTGCTTGAGCAACTTTATTACCACCGACATTAAATAAGGTTGTGTAGTTATCAAAACTAAAGCCACCCCACTTGCCGGTTGTTTGGTTAGTTGTAAAGCTAAACACGGTGATATAGATTAAAGGGAGATACATTAAGATAAGGGCTAAATAGATAAAGCCAATCGCGGAGACTTTTAAGATTTTCGCGTTTACTCTTTTTCTCGCTAAAGCTTTATTAATATCTTGTTCAGACATAACTTTTTCCATTACCAAATACCTCCTTTCTTTTCATCGCCTTTCTTATCGATAAGCTTTTCAAAAACAATGGAGAAACCAATGATGATAAGCATAACTAAAGATAAGACAGAACCTATATGGTTAGAGATATCAGTAACTCTAGTTCCAAAGTAGTTTTGAATTAAGTTACCAATAATTAAAGTTGTATTATTCGACATCTTATTCGCAATAACATAAGAAGACATCGTTGGCATAAAAGTCATAGTTGCCGCGGATACAATCCCTGGAATTGTCATTGGAATAATGGTTTTAACATAAACTTGGAAAGGATTTGCTCCGAGGTCGCTAGCGGCTTCGATTTGACTCTTATCAAGTTTAAGCATTTGGTTATATAAAGGTAAAATAGCGAATGGAAGATAGTCATAAACCATACCGATAATAATCGCGATATATGGATAATTAACAGTGAGCTTATAACCAAACATTGATTCAGTTGCTCCATCCACTAAAGATTTAAGACCGATGGTACGGATAACAAAGTTAATCCACATTGGAAGAAGGAAGATATAAACTAAGACAGCGTTTTTATTGAGCTTCTTATTTGATAAGATCTTCGCAATTGGGAAGGCAATTAAAATACAAATGATAGTTGTTGAAATTGAAATAACAAAAGTCATTCCGATTACTTTCCAGTTTTCTGGAGAAGAGAAAACGGTTTGCCAGTTATCTAAAGTGAACACTCCATTAGCATCAGTAAAAGCATAATAAAGAATTAAAAGAAGAGGAGCGATAACAAAAAGGGTCATAAAGACAGCGTATGGCATACATAAACTGCCTCTAAAGTTAAAGCGACTAGTCTTTCTTTTTTGTTTTAAGGTCGCTTCCATTTTATTTCTTAGCTCCTTTACGAGTTACTTTAATCTTAGTTTCATCAATAATAACGGCGACTCTATCGTTTTCATTCCATAAATCTGGAACATTTAAGACAAAGTCTTCTTCTTCATCAGTACGAACTAAGATTTCATAATATTCACCATGATAAATCATGGAGATGATGTTACCATTAATCTCGCTAGCGTCTAAATCATCGGAGATATTTAAAGCTTCGAATGGAACTTCGACATTAACTTCCATATCGGTAACTTCAATTTCGTTACCATTTTCATCCACTAAAACTTCATCTTCATTGAATTTAGATCCTGCAAATAATAAGGAAATATCGAAATTAAATTCTGCATTAGCGAATTCAATCTTATAGTCTTTAGTAATATAGCCATCATAGAAGTTAGAAACATATGGTTTCTTCATGATTTGAATATTGGTTGGATCAACACTTAAAGAAACTTCAATTCCTTCTTCGAGTTCACTAGTGGATTGAACCACTACTTCGGCTTTTAAAACGTTAACGATATATTCGTAGTGCATTCCTTTAAAGATTTTAGAGGAGATAACACCGTTAACTGTACCTTTATCTTTTAAACCAAGGATAAAGTCTTCAGGACGAATGACAACGTCAACTTTTTCATTAACTTGGAATTTAGGGAAATCAACAGGATCTCCATCCCAATATTTATTTAAGAAACGGATTTGGTTATTAGGAGCGATAGTGCCAGTATAAATATTTGATTCACCGATAAAGTCAGCGACAAAAGCGTTAACTGGTTCATCATAGATTTGTTTTGGCTTACCAATTTGTTGGATGAAGCCATCGTTCATAACCACGATTGTATCAGACATTGTTAAAGCTTCTTCTTGGTCATGGGTAACATA
>CAMOYS010000067.1 GCA_946630435.1 uncultured Caryophanales bacterium
GTTAAATATGCTCATAATGAGATTAAAAAGATTAAAGGTTTCATTCCATGTGGCAAAGAATACTTCATGTCTAAAGGTTGCTTTGATTATGATGAAACTAAATTCGTTATCAAATTAGATTCTTTAGATATTAGTGGCTTTGAACTTTATCGTATCTTAAATACAAAATATAGAATTCAAATTGAATTAGCAGAGACAAACGTTATTCTTTGTATCTTTGCTATTGGAAATAATAAAACTCAAGTTAAAAACTTTATTGAAGCATTAAAAGATGTTTCTAAACACCATTATGTTAAGAATCATGAAAAACCAACTAGATCATATGGAATTGATTTTCCATTCCAACTTCTTCGTCCAAGAGCAGCTTATCACGCTCCTGCGAAAAAGATTTTGATTGATGAAGCTTTAAACCAAGTTTCTCGTGAATCTATTATGATTTATCCGCCAGGAATCCCATTAATTGTTCCAGGAGAAGTGTTTACTCAAGAAATTATTGACCGCGTTAAAGAATATAAAAATAGCTATGGCGCTACTATTTTAAGCGACTTCCCAGGTGCAGGGTATGTCAATGTTATTGATATTGATAATTGGAAAAAATATCGTCCATATAAAAATAAACTCGAAGACTATATTAATAAACGCTTAACTAATCCTCGTAATGATAATTATGCAATGCCATTTGAAGGCGGCAAACATCATGGCACATTTATTCTTCTTCCATTTAGAAAAGACACTTGGAGAAAAGATGCTAAACCTGCCTTAAAGGAATTCAAAAATGTTATCTTTGCTATAGCAAAATATGAAAAAGTATATGTTGGAATTCACCCAAGAATTTATTCTAAAGTTATTGAACAATTTGAAGATCACAATAACGTTATTCCTGTAAAAATTAGATATAACGATTCATGGGCTAGAGATAATTCCCCAATCTTTGTTTTAAATGATAATAATGAAATTAGAAGCGTTGATTTTAGATTCAATGCTTGGGGTGGATCCTATGATGGACTTTATTCAAACTATAAAGATGACGATGCTTTAACTAAAGTATTCTCAAAATATTTAGGTGTTGAACGTTATTATCTTGATGACTTTGTTTTAGAAGGTGGAAGTATCCATGTTGATGGCGAAAGAACATGTATGGTTACTGAAGCTTGTTTATTATCTCCAGGTCGTAACCCTGAAATGACTAAAGCAGAAATCGAAGAAAGATTAAAAACTTATCTAAATTGCTCCAAAGTTATTTGGTTGCCTCACGGAATTTATAACGACGAAACAAATGAACACGTTGATAATATTGCCTGTTTTATTGAACCAGGTGTTGTCGCTCTAGCGTGGACTGACGATAAAACTGATCCACAATATGAGTTCTCTAATTCTGCTCTTAAAGTACTAAGAAATAGTGTGGATGCTCAAGGAAGAAAGATTAAAGTTGTTAAGGTTAAATTGCCAAAACCACTTTATATGTCTAAACAAGAAGCAAAAGGTATTAAAACAAGTAAATATGATGCTAAATCGAGACCAGAAGGTTTACGTTTATCGGCTAGCTATATTAACTTCTACCAAGGCGAAAAGTTTGTAATTCTTCCAGCCTTTGGTGTGCCTGAAGATGAACTTGCTAAAGCACAAATGAAGAAACTATATCCTAATAAGGATATTATCCAAATTTATTCTAAAGAAATATTACTTGGTGGAGGAAATATCCACTGTATCACAATGCAAATCCCATATAGCAAGGAGTTAGATAAAGATGAAGATTAAAGTCGCCATTACTCAAATGAGTTGTTCTGATAACTATGAAGAGAATGTTAATAAAGCTACTGAACTTGTAAAAAAAGCCGCAGAAGCCGGGGCAAATGTCATTTTATTACAAGAATTATTCAGTGGATTATATTTCTGCCAAGTCGAAGATTACGATAAATTTGACCTTGCTATAGAAAGAGAAAAATCTCCGCTTATTAAGCACTTTAAAGAAGTTGCGAAAAAATATAATGTTGTTTTACCAATCTCATTCTTTGAAAAATGTGGTCAAAACTATTTCAACTCTTTAGTCATGATTGATGCGGACGGAAAAGATTTAGGAATTTATCGTAAAACACATATCCCAACTGGCGAATGTTATGAAGAGAAATTCTATTTCACCCCTGGTGATACTGGTTTTAAAGTTTTCGATACAAAATTTGGTAAAGTCGGTGTGGCTATTTGTTGGGATCAATGGTTCCCAGAAACCGCGCGCATTTTAGCGCTTGAAGGTGCTGAAATGATTTTATTCCCAACCGCGATTGGTAGCGAGCCAGTCTTAGTTAGAGATTCAATGCCACATTGGAGAAATACTATGTGTGGACACGCTGCCGCTAATATTATTCCTGTTCTTGCTTCTAACCGTGTTGGTGAAGAACGGGCTAAAAACTCTACTATGACTTTCCAAGGATTCTCCTTTATCGCTGATCAACATGGTGAAGTTGTAGAAGAAATGAACCGCACCGAAGAAGGCTTTAGAATTCATGAGTTTGATCTAGCTGAAATCAATAAAGAGAGGACTTCCTGGGGTGTTTTCCGTGATAGAAGACCAGAATGTTATTCTCGTTTAGTTAAATTTTTAGAAGCAAAAGATGAATAAAAACGATAAAAAACAAACAATTAATAAAGGGAAAGTTAATCCTAATTCGATTAAAGAATTTAAGGTGAAAGAAGAATGTGAACTTCTTCAATTTTTATTATCTAAATATCCTAACTTATCTCGTAATAATGTTAAGAATTTACTTAGTAACCATCAAGTTGCTGTTGATGGCGCACCAATCTCACAATATAACTTCAAACTTGTGAAAGATGATATTGTTATTGTTTCTAAAAACCGAATTGCAAAAAAAGAAAGAAGAAAACTACCAATTATTTATGAAGATGATGAATTTATTGTTATCAATAAACCTTCTGGACTTCTTTCAATCGCTAGTGATACAGAAAAAGGTAGAACAGCTTATCGCATGGTAACTGATTATCTTCAACAATCTAATCGTAATAATAGAGTGTATGTTGTTCATAGACTAGATGAAGATACTTCTGGTGTTTTATTATTTGCAAAAAATGACAAGATCAGAAACATCTTACAAAAGAACTGGCAAGATATTGTAAAAACTAGAGGATATTTTGCAATTGTCGAAGGCCATATGGAAGAAAATAAGGCAACCTTTGTGGATTATTTGAAAGAAAACTCCTTAAATTTAATGTATGTAACTCCTAACAAAAATGATAAATCTGCTAAGAGATGTGTAACCAGTTATGAAGTACTTTGGTCTAATAAAGATTATCAACTTTTAAACGTTAATATTGATTCAGGTCGTAAGAATCAAATTAGAGTGCAGTTAGGTCATCGTGGCCATCATGTAATAGGTGATGATAAATACGGAGAACCAGCAGATCCAATCAAAAGATTGGGTTTACATGCTTACGAACTCTCTTTTATTCACCCAATTAGTAAAAGATTAATGAAATTTACCGCTCCAATGCCAATAGAATTTAAAGCGTTATTCGGTAAGAAATAATATATATCTTGTTATCAAAACTCTAAATTTTCTAAAAGAAATTTTAATCGTGTGATAGAATAGCCATATATGGATGCAGGCGTAATGTCACATAAACGATTTTGGAACGAATTAATTGTTCCAAAGTTCGAATTTTTGAAACATATTAATTCGTTTTTTTATTACGTCGTAGTTTTACTTGCTCTTGGCTTTGGCTTCTTTGGCTATGCTTTAGTTAATCAAAATTTTACCACTCCATATGGCGGTGACTTTTCGCAACAAGGATTAACTTTCTGCTATAACTTCTACGATTCTTGGTGGACATTTTTTAGAACAGGTAATTTCCCTAATTTTGTTCATAACGTTTTTATTGGAAACGACAATATTCAAGCGAATACATTCTATGGTTTATTTTCACCATTTATCTTTCCAATGTTATTCTTCCCAAGAGATTGGTTACCACAAACCCAAGCTTTAATGTCTGTAGCAAGGCTTGTAGTGGGTGGTTTACTCTTTAGAGTATATCTTAAATTTTTAGGTGCCGAAGAAAAGACAGCTAGATTGTTTTCAATCGCCTATGCTTTTACTGGCTGGATTGCATATTTCTTATGGTTTAACTCTTTCTATGAAGTATTAAGTTTCTTCCCACTTGTTCTATTTGGCGTGGAAAAAGTTATTAAAGAAAAGCATGTCTGGGCTTTAACCTTAGGCATGTTCTTACTTGGAATAAGTAACTATTTCTTCCTTTTAACCGCCGGTATATTTGGTGTAGCTTATGCTGTATTTAGATTTTTCCAAACAATTAAAGACCGTAAAACAATAGCGGAGCATTTCCAAGTTATAGGCTTTGGTTTTGCAGGGTTTTTATTCGGTTCACTATCTTCATTAATCGTAGTTTTACCTGCAGTAATCAGCTCTTTTGGAATTGAACGTAGTACAAGCTCCCTTTATTTAACCGAACTAAAATCTGCTTTTAAAGAAAAAGACTGGGATGAATTATTTAAGCTCCTTTTCTATTCTTGGAACACTAGTGTGGCTAATTCTGGAACTAATCCTGCTAACTACATGTTCTCTCAATATTTCCCGTTAGCGTCGTTCTTCTATCCAACTATATCTGATCGTTTTACAAACATTATCCATTATCGTTATTTTGAAAACTCAGCGACTTCAATATTTGTTTACACGCCAGTGATGATAATGTTTTTCGCTTCGATTTATAAATCGTTTAGAGATAAAAAAGTATCGCACTTTATAGCAATCGCGGTTCTATCTATTTGTTTATTTGTTCCATTCTTCTATTTCTTATGTGGTATGTTCTCTAATGTCTATGGAAGATGGGAAATTGTTGTATCTATTTCAATTATTACCTACGCTGCTCTTGGATTTGATAAACGTAAAGAAATTGGAAAGCCTGCTATAGCAGTGTCTGGAATAATTATCTTTATTATTAGCTTAGTGATGTATTTTGTAGCAGTGGATCTTTCTAAAAAATACACGAATATCTTAGATCCAAATGAATACATTGGCTTAGTTATTTATCAACTTATTTTAGTGGCTTTAGAAACACTAGTCTTTACCTTTGGTATCAAAACTAAACATATTTATAAGTTTATGGGAGCAAGTTTAGCAGTTGAAGTTGTGGTTATGGGAACTTTAGTTGCGATGAATCACGGCTTACAAAGTATCTATACCAGTGTTAATGGTGGATATAATAACGTCCCAACTGAACAAGCTTTAGTGGATAAAATTAAAAAAGATGATGATTCTTTCTACCGTATTCAATCTATAAGAGCAAAAGATGGAAATCCAAACCTTCCATTAACTTTAGGATATAACGGAATTTCGACTTTCCATTCTTTCTATAATAACTATGTTGATGACTTCCAACGCTTCTCTTTAGTGCTTAAAGGAGATACATCTTGGTCAGG
>CAMOYS010000068.1 GCA_946630435.1 uncultured Caryophanales bacterium
AAGATATGGCAAGTTTTTGAGTATTTCATTTGTAACATTATCTAATAGCGAGTAGAATAATAAGGATTTTAGGAGACGTATATGGCGACTTTAGAAATTAAAAACCTAACTGTAAGCGTTAAAGAAAAGCAAATTCTCAAGGATTTAAATCTCACTATTGATTCAAGTGAAACAATCGCTTTACTTGGTCCAAACGGAAACGGTAAATCCACCCTTTTACAAACCATTATGGGTAACCCAAATTATGTTGTTGAATCTGGTGAAATTTTACTCGATGGTAAAGATATTTTATCTTTAGAAGCAGATGAAAGAAGTAAACTTGGCCTCTTTTTAGGAATGCAAAATCCTAGTGAAGTTCCAGGGGTCAATAATGTCGATTTTTTAAAGGCTAGTTTAAACGCTCATAGGGAGAAACCAATCTCTTTATTTGAGTTCTATCGATTACTTGATAATGCTTATAAAGAAACCCATATCCCATTTGAGATGTCTAACCGTAATTTAAATGAAGGTTTCTCAGGTGGTGAAAAGAAGAAAAACGAAATACTTCAAATGTTATTACTTAATCCTAAATTCGCTATGCTCGATGAAATTGACTCTGGATTAGATGTTGATGCGATTCAAGTTGTCGCCTCCGTTATTAAAAAAGAACAAGAGGAAAATCATCGTGGTTTCTTAATTGTCTCTCACTACGCTAGACTTTATGACTTAATTAATGTTGATCGTGCCGTTGTCTTAGTTAATGGTAAAGTCGTAACTGAAGGTGGAAGAGAATTAATTAAGAAGATTGATACTGAAGGTTATGAATGGCTTAGACATGAACTCGGTATCGAATTTGAAAAAGAAGAAACAATGTCATCTGTTTCAATTGGAACATGTGCGACAAAAGAAGCGTTAAAGGCAAAATAAAATGAGTGAGAAAATTGTTTTAAATCATGAAGAAAAAGATTTAGAACTCCTCGATATTAAGGACTTAGAAATTTCCTTAAAAGAGGACTCATTTTTACGTTTACGTATTTTAAATACAAATAGTAAAGAAAATATAAAAATCACTGCAGAAGTCGGCTCAAATTCTAAAATTGAAGTAATTTATGCTGACTTTTCGGACAATGATTCTAACTTAGATGTGAAGATGGATTTAGTAGGTGAAGGAGCCTATGTTGATTGGAAACTTGCTACCTTAACTCATCATGAAAATAAGAAAGTTTTTGATATCTCATTTAATCACTTAAAACCAAATACAATTTCCTATATGGATAACTATGGAGTCAGTAAAGATAAATCCTCAATTGTCTTCTCTGGCTGTAATCATATTTATGAACACTGCTACAAATCTGAAACAAAACAAAACGCTAAAATTATTGTTTTTGATGAAGAAGCTAGTGGTGTTGCTTCACCAATTCTAAAAATAGATGAAAATGATGTTAAAGCATCTCATGGTGCAGTTGTGGGACAACTTAATAATGATCATATGTTCTATTTAATGAGTAGGGGTCTTTCCCAAAACGAAGCTAAACAATTAATTACTCTTGGTTATCTAAAACCTATCAGTGTTCACTTCAGTGAAGAAAACCAAAATAAGATTATTGATGCGATAAGGTGGTTATCATAATGTTTGATCCTTATAAGATTCGTAATGATTTCCCAATGTTTAGGAACAAAACTCAAATGCAAGGTCATGATCTTGTCTTTTTAGATAATGCTTCCACAACATTTAAACCTGACTCTGTTATTAATGCGGTTAATCAATATTTAAATAATGAAACATCTAACTCTCATCGTGGAGATTATGATCTTTGTTATAACGCAGATAAAAGAATCGCCGAAGCTAGACAAACTGTTGCAAAGTTTATAAACGCTAATGAAGATGAAGTTGTATTTACTTCTGGAACTTCAATGTCTATTAACTTAGTAGCGTATGGTTACGCGATGAAATATCTCACTAAAGATGATGAAATTTTATTAACTGAAGCAGAACACGCATCTAATGTTTTACCTTGGTTTAAAGTTAGTGAAATTACTGGCTGTAAGATCTCTTATATTCCTTTAACAAAGGAAGGTAGATTAACACTTGAAAATGTCAAAAAATCTATAGGAACTGCCACCAAAATCATTTCTATAGCTCAAGTAACTAATGTTTTAGGCTATATAACTGATGTTAAATCAATCGCTAAATTAGCTCATGAAAATAACATACTTTTAATGTGTGATGGCGCACAAAGTGTCCCACATATGAAGATTGATGTTAAAGATTTAGATGTTGACTTCTTAACCTTCTCTGGACATAAAATGTGCGGTCCAACTGGTATTGGTGTTTTATATGGAAAATATGAATTACTAGATAAGATGGATCCAGTATTTGTCGGTGGAGGTATGAACGCTAAATTCTTTATGAATGGTGAAGTTAAATATCTTAACCCACCAACCAAATTTGAAGCGGGAACTTTAAATATTGAAGGTATTTATGGTTTAGAAGCAGCAGTTCAATATATTGAAAACCTCGGATTAGATAATATCCGTAAATATGAAGAAGATTTAAGAAAGTACTTAATTTCTCGTTTAGAAGAAGTACCAAATATTGTTATTTATAATAAAGAAGCTGAATCCGGTATTGTTACCTTTAATATAAAAGGTGTCTTTGCTCAAGATGAAGCTACTTATCTTAATAGTAAAGGTATTGCTTGTCGAAGTGGACAACACTGCGCTAAAATTCTTAACGATTTTCTTAAAGAAGTAGCGACAGTTCGTTGCTCGTTATACTTCTATAATACTAAAGAAGAAATTGATTACTTTGTTGAAACATTAAAAACAGGAGGTGACTTCTTAGATGCCTATTTCGCTTAATCCTCAAATGATGAGAAGTATCATCATGGATCATTATGAAAATCCTCAATATAAGCGAGAACCTATGGATAATTCATATAAATCAATCCATATGGACTCCACTAATTGTGTTGATGATATTTTAGTTTATGTTAAAGAAGAAAACGGCAAAATTGTCGATTCTTGTTTTACTGGCGTAGCTTGTACTATTTCAACCGCCTCAACTGATATTATGTGTTCTTTAATGATTGGTAAATCAGTTGAAGAAGCTGAATACATTTTGAAACAATATATGAATATGATTCATGAAGAAAACTATGATGAAAGTGTTCTTGATGAAGCAATTGTTTTTATGAATACATCCAAGCAAGCCGCTCGCATTAAATGTGCTACTATCGGTTGGGATGGTTTAAATCAAATATTAAAAGGACTTAATTAATAAAATGAGTAAGAACGATTTCGAGCAAGATTATAAATATGGTTTTAAAGACAAAGACGTCTCCATTTTAAACACCGGAAAAGGTTTATCTGAAGAAGTAGTCCGCACTATTTCACGTCTAAAAAATGAACCTGAATGGATGCTCGAATTCCGTTTAAAAGCTTATAAAGCTTTCCTTGAACTTCCACTTCCAAACTTTGGTCCAGATTTAAAAGATTTAGATTTTGAAACTTATACTTATTTCACTAGACCAAGCGCTAAAGTTGAAAAGAACTGGGATGAAGTTCCAGAAACTATTAAAAATACATTCCAAAAATTAGGTATTCCAGAAGCGGAACAAAAATATCTTTCTGGTGTTACCACTCAATATGAATCAGAAGCGGTCTATCATAATATGCTTAAAGAAGTAGAAGATAAAGGTGTTATTTTCCTTTCTACTGACCAAGCAGTTCAAATGTTCCCTGATTTAGTTAAAAAGTACTTTAATACCGTTGTTCCTTATAAAGATAATAAATTTGCCGCGCTTAATGGGGCGGTTTGGTCTGGCGGTAGCTTTATCTATGTTCCAAAAGGTGTGAAACTTGATAAGCCACTTCAATCATATTTTAGAATTAATAACGAGAAGTCTGGACAATTTGAAAGAACTCTAATTATTGTTGATGAAGGTGCCGATCTCCACTATGTTGAAGGTTGTACCGCTCCTATTTATTCAAAAGATTCATTACACGCTGCAGTTGTTGAAATTATCGTTCATAAAAACGCTAAATGTAGATATTCAACCGTTCAAAACTGGTCTAATAACATCATTAACTTAGTTACTAAACGTGCTTTAGTTAAAGAAAACGGACAAATGGACTGGGTTGATGGTAATATCGGTTCTCAAACTAATATGAAATATCCTGCTTGTATCTTAGCGGGAGAAGGTGCTAGAGGTAACTGTATCTCTATCGCTGTTGCCGGTAAAGGCCAATATCAAGACGCTGGCGCTCGTATGATTCATCTTGCTAGCAATACAAGTTCTACAATTATTTCTAAATCAATCGTTAAAAATGGTGGTGTAGCCAACTACCGTGGTTCAGTTAAACATTATAAAAATGCTAAAAACTGTAAGAGCCATGTTGAATGTGACACTTTAATCTTAGATGACATTTCTAAGTCTGATACAATTCCAGTAAATTTAGTCCAAAATAATTCTTCATTTATTGAGCATGAAGCGACTGTTTCAAAGATCAACGAAGATGAACTTTTCTACCTCATGTCTCGTGGAATTTCCCGCAAGGATGCCACTCAAATGATAATTATGGGCTTTATTGAACCATTCTCTAAAGAGCTTCCAATGGAATATGCAGTTGAGCTTAATCAACTCATTAAAATGGACATGGAGGGAAGCGTTGGATAATATGAAAACCAATTATGATGTCATCGTAGTTGGTGGTGGACACGCCGGAGTAGAAGCATCTCATGCTAGTGCTACTATGGGGCTATCCACTCTTTTAATAACCCTTAATAAGAAGATGATTTCTAATATGCCTTGTAATCCATCTATTGGTGGATCTGCTAAAGGTATTGTAGTTCGTGAAGTTGATGCTTTAGGCGGTATCATGGGGATATGCGCTGATAAAGATTATCTTCAAATTAAGATGCTTAATACTGGTAAAGGTCCAGGTGTTCAATGCTTAAGAGCACAAGAAGATAAGCATTTATATCCTCATTTTATTCAAGAAACATTAGAAAACACACCTAACCTAGATATCTTAGAAGGAATGGTAACTGATTTAACTTATAAAGGTAACACAATTACAGGTGTTATTTTAAGTGATAACAAAGTTATTGGATGTAAAGCAGTTGTCATTTCTACTGGGACATATATGGAATCCACTATTCTTAGAGGGAAATCTGTTACTAGCGCTGGCCCTGATGGAGAAAAACCATCTTTAGGTTTATCTAAATCCCTTCAAAGAATGGGCATTGAAATCTTTAGATTAAAAACTGGAACTCCTCCAAGAATTAAAAAGTCTTCAATTGATTTTAGCGTGGCGACTATTCAAAACGGTATGGAAGGAAATTATGCTTTTTCATATGAAACTACTTCCTTTAAACCACTTAAAGACCAAATGCCATGTTATCTAATTTACACGAATGAAAC
>CAMOYS010000069.1 GCA_946630435.1 uncultured Caryophanales bacterium
TAAACTTGGCACTTTTTATTTATTTTATTTTCTTAATTAAGTAAACTAGTATTAACAACTCATAGGGGGTATACATATGGCAGAATATGCTGGTTTAGAGTATTTGTATCAAGCTAAAAAGAGAAAAGCTCTATTTTTCAAGAGATACTATACTCGTTTTGAAGTCATCTATTATGATGAAAAGTTTTACAAGAAGAAAAAATGGCCTGGTCATTTAGGCAAAATGGGATTTAAGTTCCTTGGTAAAGGTCATTTCGGTGATTCACCAACTCGCTTAACATTCGAATTAGGTAAAGAACCAAGTGCATTAGAACCAAAAGTACATTACAGTCCTTCTAAAGAAGAAGCCGAACAATTTGTACATGGTATTGGTGGACAATTTGAAATTCTTGATGCTGCTAAATATGCAGACAAGAAATATAAAACCATGTTCACTGTTTATAATGTCTTTGATAACGAAAACAAGAGATATGTTGTCTTTGTTATCGGTATGTGGGAAGGAAAAGGTAAATTCGATAAAGCAGTTAAATTTGTCGAAAATGATTTACGTAAAGCCTTCCACGATAAATCTAATTTCTAATCTAATTTTTTGTAAATAGAATATTATTCTAATCATCTTTAAGTAGATTATTTTAAAATAGCGATTTTTCTTGTTGCGAAATCTCGCTATTTTTTATATATTCTCATATATGAGAATCAATATTTATGCTATCGGGAAGGTTAAAGACAAGTTCCTACAAGACGGAATTTCCTTTTATCTTATTAAATTAAAAAATTACGCGGACGTGCGCATTATTGAAGTTCCAGATTCTCCTGTAAGAGATAATCCAAATAGCTTTGATATTGAAAAAGCAAAGAATATTGAGGGTGAAAAAGTCCTCAAACAATTAAAGCCAAATGACTTTGTAATTAATCTCGATCTAAATAAGAAAGAGATGACTAGTGAAGAGTTTTCTAGTTTCATGATTGATTCCTTAGTTAAAGGTGGATCACAAATATCGTTTGTTATTGGTGGTTCATATGGTTTATCTGATGAACTCAAAAAGCGCGCAAATGCATCAATTTCCTTATCAAAAATGACTTTTTTGCATCAAATGACTAGACTCATCCTTTTAGAACAAATTTATCGCGGTTTTAAGATATACTCGCACGAAACGTATCATAAGTAGGCGCAATATATGCCTATGTTTTAAAAATATCTTTATTTTCTAGAAAATATCGACACTTTTTAATAAGATTTCATACAGTGTATAAAAATAATAAGTATTTATATTGAATACGTGCGCACACTAATATAAAATAACTCTACACATTTGACCAAATGTCGAAACTGCTCCCAATAAATAACTTATAATTTCACAATTTTTATACACTAAACTAGGAGGATGAAATCATGTTTAGAATTAAAAAACGCGATGGCTCAATTGTTGATTTCGATTTAAAGAAAATTGAAAGAGCTATTGAAAAAGCTTTTATCGCCGAACACAAGGAATTTACCCAAGAAATTATCGAATTATTAGCATTAAAAACAACTGCTAATTTTAACTCTAAAATCAAAGACAACATCGTTTCCGTTGAAGAAATTCAAGACGCTGTTGAAATTGCTTTAGTTCAATCTGGCTATGTTGATGTTGCTAAATCATATATTCTCTACCGTAAACAACACGAATCACTCCGCCAAATGAAGTCAACTGAACTCGACTACAAAGATACAGTTGATAAATATTTAAAGTTAAATGACTGGAGAGTTAAAGAAAACTCCACAGTTACTTATTCCGTTGGTGGCTTAATTCTTTCTAATAGTGGTGCAATTACTGCTAACTATTGGTTAAGTGAAGTTTATGATCCAGAAATTGAACAAGCACATCGTAATGCTGATATTCATATTCATGATCTTTCTATGCTTACCGGTTACTGTGCTGGTTGGTCTTTAAAACAACTCATTAAAGAAGGTTTAGGTGGTGTTACTGGTAAGATTACATCTGCTCCAGCTTCACACTTATCCACTTTATGTAACCAAATGGTTAACTTCTTAGGTATCATGCAAAACGAATGGGCTGGCGCTCAAGCCTTCTCTTCATTCGATACTTATTTAGCACCATTTGTTAGAGCAGATCATTTAAGCTATAAAGAAGTCAAACAATGCATCCAATCCTTCATTTATGGTGTTAATACACCATCTAGATGGGGTACTCAAGCACCATTTACTAACATCACTTTAGACTGGACTGTTCCAAATGATATGGCCGAACTTAACGCTATCGTCGGTGGAAAAGAAATGGACTTCAAGTACAAAGATTGTGTTGAAGAAATGAGAATGGTTAACAAAGCCTTCATTGAAATCATGATTGAAGGTGACGCTAATGGTCGTGGATTCCAATATCCAATTCCAACCTATTCTATTACTAAAGACTTTGACTGGTCTGAAACTGAAAATAACAAATTATTATTCGAAATGACCGCTAAATACGGTACACCATATTTCTCTAACTACATTAACTCCGATATGGAACCAAGTGATGTTAGATCTATGTGCTGCCGTTTAAGACTTGACTTAAGAGAATTACGCAAGAAATCTGGTGGTTTCTTCGGTAGTGGTGAATCTACAGGTTCCGTTGGTGTTGTTACAATCAATATGCCAAGACTTGCTTATCTTTCTACTGATGAAAAAGACTTCTATGCTCGCTTAGAACATATGATGGATATCTCTGCTAGATCCTTAAAGATTAAACGTAACGTCATCACTAAATTACTTGAAGCAGGATTATATCCATACACTAAGAGATATTTAGGTACATTCAATAACCACTTCTCCACAATCGGCTTAGTTGGAATGAACGAAGCTTGCTTAAATGCTCGTTGGATTGGCTGTGACTTAACACACGAAAAAGCTCAACAATTCACTAAAGACGTTCTTAATTTCATGAGAAACAAACTCTCTGATTATCAAGAAATGTATGGTGACTTATATAACTTAGAAGCTACACCTGCTGAATCTACTGCTTATCGTTTAGCTAAACATGATAAGACTCGTTATCCAAATATCATCACTGCTAGCGATAACAAAGATGCTCCATATTACACCAACTCTTCTCACTTACCAGTTGGTTATACTGATGACATCTTTGCCGCTTTAGATATTCAAAATGGATTACAAACCTTATATACATCTGGTACCGTCTTCCATTGCTTCTTAGGACAAAAATTACCATCATGGCAATCTTGTATGAATCTTGTTCGTAAGATCGCTGAAAACTACGAGATTCCATATTACACAATGTCCCCAACTTATAGTGTCTGTAAGGAACACGGTTATTTAACTGGTGAAGTTTATGAATGTCCACACTGCCATCAAGCTACCGAAGTTTATAGCCGTATTACTGGTTATTATCGTCCAATTCAAAACTGGAATGCTGGTAAGACAGAAGAATTCAAAAATCGTAAAGAATATGTTCCAGAACATTCTCATTTACGCGCTGAAGGTAAGACTTGTGAAGTAAAAGAAGAAGTCAAAAATAACTCCCACAAGTTATCTGAAGTGACATTATTTGCCACAAAGACTTGCCCAAACTGCAAGATGGCTAAGATGTTACTCGATAAGGCTGGTATCAAATATACCGTTATTGATGCGGAAGAAAATCAAGAAACCACAATCGCCTTTGGTGTCAAAAAGGCTCCAACCTTAATTGTTCCAAATGGTGAAAGCTATGACGTTTTTGAAAACGCTAGCAACATTAAGAAATTCATTGAAGAAGCTAACTAATAATGTTTGATGTAATTGTTATTGGTGCCGGTCCAGCCGGAATGACTGCGGCGCTTAATGTTAAAAGAGAAGGTAAATCTGTTCTCTTACTTGAAAAAGAGAATTTTGGAGGACAGATTGCTCTTTCTCCACGCGTTGAAAACATCCCTTCAATTAAAGCTATTTCTGGTGAAGAATACAGTGCCTTATTATTCGATCACGTCTCTGATTTAGGTGTTGAATTTGAATTAGAGGAAGTTATCGGTTTAAGCAAAAATAATGGAGTCTTTACCGTAAAAACGAATTATAACGAATATGAATCTCGTATCGTTATTATCGCTGGTGGATGTCAACATAGACATATCGGTGTCGCTCGTGAAGAAGAACTTATTGGTAAAGGTGTTAGCTACTGTGCTGTATGCGATGGTGCTTTCTATAAAGGCCAAGAAGTTTGCTTAATTGGAGATGCAAATACCGCCTTACAATACGCTTTAGTTTTAGCGGGTATTTGCACTAAAGTTCATATATGCGCTTTATTTGATAAATTATTCGCTGATAAGATTCTCATTAACCGTGTATTAGAAAAAGATAACATCGATATCCGTTATAACATTAGCCTAGAGGAATTCCTCGGTGAAGATGAATTAACTGGTTTAAGATTCAAAGACACAAAAACAAATGAAGAAGTTAGATATTCTTGCAAGGGTGTCTTTATCGCAGTAGGCCAAATTCCTCATAATGAAATTTATAAAGATTTCGTTGAATTAGAAAATGGCTATATTAAAACCGATGAACTTATGAGAACTAAAACAGAAGGATTATACGCTGTTGGGGATTGCCGTGTTAAAACATATCGACAAGTTATCGCCGCCGAAAGCGATGGCATGATTGCCGCGATTAACGCTAGTAGATATATTGATACCCACTAGTCGTAACTTCTTAATTTAACATCATTAATATATTTAGAAGCGATGCTAAGGAATTCCTCGGCATCGTTTTTATTTACTTCGTGTAAGCCTCGTTTAATACAATATTCATTATCTATAAAACGCTGTAATCGATAGGATCTCGCCCCTTTTAGCCAAATTCCAATCTTTTCAATATCTTCTTTAGTGTGATATTCATTAATTAAAGTAGTTCTAAATTCATAAGGAATATGGTCTTCTTTTAAGAATTCAATTGTTTCATTAATCTTTGTTAAGTCGAGTGATTTTAAGCCAGTTGTTAAAGCGTATTTTTCTTTTGAGTTTTTAATATCCATCGCAATAAAATCCACGAGATGTTCGTTCACTAGCAGCTTAACCATCTCTGGATTAGTTCCATTTGTATCTAACTTAATCAAATAACCTAATTCTTTAATCTTTCTAATTTCATCCACTAAATCAGGATGTAGAGTTGGTTCTCCTCCAGTAATTACAACTGCATCAAGGATACCTACTCTTGATTTTAAGTATTTATAGATAGCGTCTTTTGAAATAGAAGGCGAATCATTTGTAATAACTAATGATGAATTATGGCAAAACGGGCATCTAAAATTACATGCACTTGTGAATAAGGTGCAGGAAATCTTTTGATCGAAGTCCACTAGTGATAATTTTTCAATTCCGTAAAATTCCATAATGTACTTAACATTATAATATCTTTTG
>CAMOYS010000070.1 GCA_946630435.1 uncultured Caryophanales bacterium
ATGTAACTTATTCTAATCCATATTTATTTCTTTATAAAGAAAAATCCCCAGCCTTGGGAGGTTGGGGATTTATTAATGGTTAATTATTATTCACCAAAATAGAAAACTTCAACGGCGCTAATTCTCCATTGGGCAGAGCCAACGCCAGAGAAAGATTTAACTCCTTCGTTTGCAGTTAATGTAACTTTATCTTCTCCAAGTGTTCCACCTTCGAAGGTAACAAGTGAAGATAAATCATAAGAACCAGCAACTGTGAAAACAACTTTGACAACAGAAGCAGCATCTACATCAATTGTAAACTTAGCATTTTTATAGATTCTAAGATGATCGGTATCATCAAATCTAAGATTATTTGTAGAAGTATTTTTATCAAGTGTTAAAGTAACGATACCGGATTTATATTTGGCAACAGTTTCAGAGCCTTCTTCAAGTTTGAAATTAGAAGCAAAGACATCAACTTTGAGAGAAGATGGAACTACTTCACCAGCTTCATGACCTTCAACAGTGATTTCGGTTGGTCCTTCAACAGTGAATTCGTAAACGCCTTCATTACCAGTTAATTCTTCACCATTAGCTTTGACTTTATCGATAACTTTGCCTGATTTAGCAGTAACGGTAGCAGTAGCTTTTGTTCCGTTAACACCAGATTCAGCGGATAAGACGACATCTGCCCATTCGTTATCAGCAACAGTAATAGCAGATGTACCTCTTGTGATATCACCTTTTAACCAAGCATAGGCTTCTTCACCTAAACCACCTGGAGTAGCGATTTCGAGAGTACCGTTATAGTTAACTAAATAACCATAGATAATGATTTCATCATTAACATAAACTACAGTATCAGCAGCTTTGGAGAAGGAATAAACATAGAGTTCATCGGTTGTAGAAGAATCGGTTAAATAAACGAATCTGTAGTATGTTCCTTTATCATTAAGCTCAGAGTTTGAAGAAACAGTGCCTTTAACATAAAGCATTTGTTTGGAATAAATTCTAGTAAGTGTTTCACTATTCTTATCATATGTCTCTTCAACATCAGTAGGAATTTCTAAGGCTTCCTTAACTGTTAATGGGTTTTCAAGAGTACCATAATTAATAGTTTCTCCTTGAGATGTTGTTTCGCTGGTTGTGCTTGTTGTTTCGCTGGTTGTGGATGTTGTGGATGTTGTGGATGGATCAGTCTTAGATGGATCTGTCTTAGATGGATCAGTATTGCCACCACCACAGGAAGCTAACATAAGCATAGCAGCAGGTAATAAAACTAATAGTTTCTTATTCATATTATCCTCCTTACTATTTGTTTTAATATATATTGACTTTATTTAATAAGATCGATCGTTTCCTACTAAATGAAGCTAATACCAAATTAAGAAAATAAAAATCCACACTAGATTGTGGATTATAGGTGCCAAAAAGCTGTTACGTTCAATGTTTCCCAGCTTGTAGAACTATATTTTCCGGCAGCCATAAGAATATTATAGTTTTGTAAACTATGTTTATCAAGTTTAAAAACCGAAAAACATAAAATTAAAGAAAATGATACTTTGTATCCTTATTTAGTTCTTAGCTATATTATATTTCTTCTTTTAAGATTTGCGATTCGATAAATTCATCGATTATTGGATAGAGTTTTTGATATGGGTCATCAATTGGGCCAACATTACTTCCTAATTCCATAATCTTTTTATCAGTTAAATTATATGGACTCCAAGTTGGAAGGTTAGTTCCATTTGGATCACCAGTTTTTACAAAGTTAACCCAGTAAGATGACATGGTATCTGAAAGAGCGATATCGCTATCATCATAACGATAAGATGCATTATCTCTTTCTTTTTTAACATTGTTATAGGCGTAAATAATTTCTCCAGAATGATAAGTACCTATAAATCCATTATTTTTAGTGAATTGATAGCGATATACTGTTTCGCCATTTTTAAGCGCTTCTTCAGTCCAGGATTGATGTGGATGCATAAACCAGTAAGTTGAATAGATTTTATTAAAAGCGGTAAAAGCATCTGCTTCAATTTCATCTTCTAAAGCTTCCATTAATTTCTTAGTGATATCGATACCAAAAAGAGGTTCTAATCTACTATATATATTATCTTTATTAGTCGGGTTTAAAAGGAAACTAGGAACAACAAAGGCATCTGCTTCTAAAACATTAAAGCCATTTAGTAAAGCTTCTTCGTTATTCTCCCCTGCTTCATATACTTCATAAGGATATTTAGTTAAGGCATAACCATCTATAGTCATAGAGTCATTGTTATAGGATGTATTAATTAATTCTTTAGCAGGAATTTTTCTAAGTTCTTCAATACTAGTTACATTAAATTCTTTAAAAGTATCTTCCCCTACCTTCAAAGCTTTTTCCATGGTGCGGAAGGTATGAGGAGGTCTTTTCACTACGACGGAGGAAGATTCTCCAATTGCTCTTTTAAATAAGCCACTTGCTAATGGTGAAGAACATATAGCGGACACTGAGGATGATCCGGCGCTTTCTCCAGCGATAGTGATATTAGATTTATCACCACCAAAGTAGCTAGCATTGTCATTAACCCATTTTAAGGCTTTGATTTGGTCAAGTAAGCCATAGTTACCAGTTGTATGATTAACTGATTCATTGCGGAGTTCCTGATGCGCAAAATAGCCTAGTATTCCTAAACGATAAGAAACTGTAATCATGATGATACCTTTCTTTGCCATCATTTCACCATTAAAGCCATCGTCAGCAGAACTACCTGAAGTTAATGAACCACCATGGTAATAGATAAGAATAGGAAGATTAGTTTCGCTAGTATGAGGTTTCCAAATATTTAAATATAAGCAATCTTCACTTTGATCTTGAACATAGGTTGTTAAATAGTTTGGATGCCAGCTTTTTTCAGCATATAAATCCACTAAAGAAGAGATAGCGGCAGGTCTAGAAGATTGAACTGCCTTAGGAGCGAAATAGGAACAATCTTTAATCCCTTCCCAGTTACTAACATCCTCAGGTTCTCTCCAACGATATTCTCCGACTGGTGCTTTAGCATAAGGTATACCAGCGTAGACTTCTACTGTTTCATCGTTATTATATATGCCTCTAACTTTTCCATTTTGAAGCTCAAGAACTTCGGTTGGAGTGGCATTAAAATTACCTGTTGCGTGTTTCTTTACGACTATAGGATTTGCTAAAGGAAGAAGAATGGCGGTAATTATAAAGAAAGCAGAAAGAGGAATTAAACGGAAATACACTCTTTTGTTTCTAAAGATTATTGTTAAAACTATCGCTACAGCAATATTTATAAATTCAATGATTGTAATAGCAAGAGGGCCTCTAGCTAAATCTAGATAAAAGACCATTAACGCGGTAATTAGCAAAGAAACTATTGGAAAGATAATCCAAAAGATTACGGTTTGCTTTTTACTCATACCACTTGGTTTTTCGTTTTCTTTATTAATAGTCTTTTCTTCTTCACTCATTTAAAAATCCTCTTAACAATGTTAATACAAAAGAAGGGCTTATCGCACTAATTTTGCATCAAAATCGAAAAATAATTTATAGGAAGTCCATTGGATGGGAAAAATTGTCTCAAAAGAAAAGGGGCGATGCCTAAGCACCGCACCCTAATAAAGAAATGTTTTTAAGATTATATTTTTTAGAAGAATAGATACTTTATTAACTATTCTTCATCAAATAATGGAGTGGATAAATATCTATCTCCACTATCAGGGAATAAGACAACAATGTTTTTCCCTTTATTTTCTTTTCTTTGGGCTACTTTAATTGCAGCGGATAAAGCTGCTCCTGAAGATATACCAACTAAGATTCCTTCTTTACGAGAAACTAGTTTAGCGTATTTAAAGGCTTCATCATTATCGATAGCTATTACTTCATCATAGCCATTTTGATCTAAGGTTTCTGGAATGAAGTTAGCACCTATTCCTTGAATCTTATGTGGACCAGCATGGCCTAAAGATAATAATGGAGAGGTAAGAGGCTCCACTGCTACTACCTTTATATTATTATTTTTTTCTTTTAAATATTTACTAACTCCGCTAACGGTGCCACCAGTTCCAACACCAGCCACAAAGATATCAACGTTTCCATTTAAATCTTTATATATTTCTGGTCCAGTAGTTTTGTAATGAATGTATGGGTTAGCAGGATTAACAAATTGACCAAGGATAATGGAATTTGGGATTTCTTTAACAAGTTCATTAGCCTTATCAACGCTTCCTATCATTCCTAAAGAAGCTGGAGTTAAAACAAGTTCTGCTCCATAAGCCTTTAAAAGTTTTCTTCTTTCAATAGACATACTTTCAGGCATAGTTAAGATAATTCGGTAACCTTTCATAACGCCTATCGAGGCTAAACCAATTCCGGTGTTACCACTTGTCGGTTCAATAATAACTGAGCCTTCTTTTAATAGTCCTTTTTCTTCAGCGTCATTAATCATTGCTAAAGCAATACGATCTTTAACGCTTCCTGCAGGATTAAAATATTCGACCTTTGCAAATAGTTTTGCTTCTAAGGTGAATTCTTTCTCTAAAGCACTTAGCTCAAGTAAAGGGGTGTCTCCAACTAATTCGAAAGCATGTTTGACTAACATAATATTTTCCTTCTTTTTGCTAATATTATTTACTTTTTTGTTATTATTTCAAGCAATGTGATAAAAAAGAAAAAAGTAGCGATAAATTCGCTACTAATTATTTTCAAATGGTCGGGATGACAGGATTTGAACCTGCGGCCTTCTCATCCCAAATGAGACGCGATACCAAGCTACGCTACATCCCGATATATTTATAATGGCGCGCTTGACATGAATCGAACATGCAACCCTCAGATTCGTAGTCTGATACTCTATCCAGTTGAGCTACAAGCGCAATTACATCTAGCCCGGCAACAACATATATTATTATTAGGATAAAATATTTTCAAGGAAAATTTTGACTTTTTATGATGGTTTTACATACTAGTCGGCTTTTTTAATGTTTTAAAGAGTATCCTAGATGGTTTTATTAATAAAAGTTCATAAAATATTCTTGCTTATTAATTAATCACTCTTTATAATAAGTCACTCGAGGCCTTAATCGGCTTCAAAAAAATGTTTTGGGGCTATAGCTCAGCTGGGAGAGCGCCTGATTTGCATTCAGGAGGTCATGGGTTCGATCCCCACTAGCTCCACCAAAACAAAATGGCTGAGTAGCTCAGCTGGTTAGAGCAGCCGGCTCATACCCGACGTGCCGGGGGTTCAAGTCCCTCCTCAGCTACCATATGTTAACT
>CAMOYS010000071.1 GCA_946630435.1 uncultured Caryophanales bacterium
TAGTAAAGAACTTTGCCGTTAATCATAGTCATCTTAACGATATCTTTGCTACCAGCGTAAACGATATTCTTCTTAATGTTATTAAGTGGTTGCATAGCAGGATTTTTTAAATCGATCATAATGATATCGGCAAGTTTTCCAGGAGCTAATACATCACACTCATCTAAGCCAAGGGCTTTTGCACCACCAAGTGTTGCCATCTTTAAAACATCATATCCATCCATACAAGCCGCGTCTTTATTAATAACTTTTTGTAAGGTAGAAACTAAATACATTTCTCTAAACATATCAAGCGCGTTATTAGAAGCAGCGCCATCAGTACCTATTCCGATATTTAATCCAGCTTTTTGATATTTAGCAATTGGAGCGATACCACTAGCTAACTTCAAGTTAGAACATGGACAAGTAACGATATTAAAGTTGTGTTTTTTGGCTAATTCAATTTCTTCATCAGTGAAATAATTACAGTGGAATCCACCACCGCCATAATCAAATAATCCTTCTTCAATCATAAGTTTAAGTGGAGTTTTACCATATCTTTCAACGCAGCCTTGAACTTCGCTTTCTGTTTCGCCAACATGAGTAAAGACTGGTGCTTTAATCTTATGAGCTAAAGCAGCAATATCTCTAATTCTTTCAATAGGTGTTGTATATTCTGCGTGAATTCCTAAGCAATAATTAACTAATTTATCTCCTTTATTGCTTAAAATCTTCTTTTCCATAAAGTCGATTTTATCATTTAAAGAAGTAAATAAGATTGTAGTTCTAAAGCCCATTTCTTCGGATGCTTGTCTAATTTCTTCCGTATGGAAATACATATCGAAAGCAAAAGTGATACCAGAAGTAAGATACTCTAAGATTCCTACTTTAGTTAGATGATAAATGTCACCGTCAATAAATTTATTTTCTAATGGGAAAATTTTATCAAATAACCATTCATGTAATGGAAGATCATCAGCGTAACTTCTAGCGAAGATCATTGCTGTATGAGCATGGAGATTTTTAAAGCCTGGCATAAGTAAATTGCCTTCACAGTCAATTACTTTGTCGGCCTTTTCTTTAATATCTTTTTCAATCTTAGCAATACGATTATCAGTGATTAAAATATCGCCTTCAATAATTTCATCATTAACTAAAGTTAATATTCGAGCGTTTTTAAGTAATGTTTTCATAATTAATCTAAAGCGTTAATATCGACCTTTCCAATTGGAGTATGTGGCATTTTATCAATGAATTTAACAATTTTTGGTTTAGCGTAAACACCTTGAGAAGAAACAATCTTATCAACAAGAATTTGTTCCGCTTTTTCTTTAGTGATATTAAAGTTACGGTTTAAAACGATATATAAGACAACAATATGTCCGTGTTTAGCGTCCTCCACTCCTTTAACAGCAGCGTCAAAGACAAACTCAAATGATTGACAAATATCTTCAATTTCAAGAGGAAAAACAGGCACACCATTAACCTTAATAATTCTTTTAAGTCTAGTTTTAAAATGGACAAAGTTATCTTCATCTAAACTACAGAAGTCACCTGTTCTAATATATTTTTCACCATCAAATTCGACAAAGACTTTATTATTGATATCAGGATCTTCGCTAAAGCGATAACCGTTCATCTTGGTGTCACCACCGATAATAAGTTCACCTTCTTTATCAAAGCCTAAGTCTTCTAAAGTATCTGGATCAATGACTTTAAATTTAACGCAAGGTAAACCAATACCAACCGTATTATCTTTATGATAACGATGAGTGTTAACACAGCAAACATTGACTGATTCAGTTAAGCCATAGCCTTCTCTTAAGCGGCAGATAGAACCAAACTTAATCATTCGACGGTTAAAACGATCAATTAAATAATTAGAGACAAAGTCTCCACCGACGAAAGCAATATTTAAGTGTCTTAACTTTCTTCCATAGAAACCACGGGTATTTAGCAATGCTTCGTAAAGAATTGGGACACCTAATAAGATTTCAAGTTCATTCTTTCTAATATATTTAACGCAATCTTTTGGAGAGAACTTTGGCATTAAAACATCAGTTCCACCATTAGAAAGCATCGCATGAATTCCCATACATAAGCCAAAACCATGGAACATTGGAAGAACCGCTAAGATTGACGAACCAATTAAATTTTCTCTTCCAACAATCCAAGGAGAAACGTTACAGATGCTATTTAAAGCAAAAGAAGATAAGGCAACAATTTTAGGTTTACCTGAGGTTCCACCACTATGAAGATAAAGATTATCGCCTAAATAATTAGTGTCTTCTTCTTTATAGATAGGAGCGTGATAGAAAGCTCTCATTCGATCTTCATAAGGGATTTTACCGCGTTTCTTATGGGTTTTTTTACGATAAACAAGTTTTTCAATAAAGCTTAATTCAGTATCTGGATAACATGCAAATAAGCGAACTCCTTTTTCTTTTAAAGGAGCAAAGTCTTTATAACGAGTATCTAAAACAAATACATATTTTGATTTAGTAACTTCGTAATTTTCTTCCATTTGGGAATAAGAGAATAATGGGTGAACTAAGTTAGCAATCGCTCCAATTTGGCTAATAGCATATAAAAGATAAACAGCGTCAGGAATATTTGGAAGACAAACGGTAACTGGTTCATCTTTTTTAATTCCGAGTTCTTTAAGTTCAAAAGCAAATTGGTTAATGCGCTTTAAAACATGTTTATAGTTATATGAATGATGCATATAACGAAAAGCAACAAGTTTTGGGAAATGTAATGCAGTATCCTTAACCATCTGATAGATAGTTTGCTTTGGATTCATCTTAAAATTAGTTTCATTATAATTTTTAGACATTTAACGTGGCTCCTAACATTAAAAATATCAAACCAAATAATATGGTAATTGCAGGTTGATGGAAAATATAAATAAGTAAGGTGTGTTTACCAGGATAAGTGATAAAGCTTAACTTCATATTAAGTTTAAGATTAAGTTGTCCGGCTTTAGTTTCTAAATAATTTGGATTAGTTCTATCTTCTTTAGTGAAGTAATAGATAATTGATTTTTTATCTTTATAGATAGTGTTACCAATTAAGCCACCTAAGAATGTATAAGCTACGAATGGGAATAAGCCTAACCAGTCAAAGCCAAAACCACGTACCCCAAAGATGATTTTTAAATAACTAACAAAGTCTAAGTTAGACCAAGCAATATCCGTGCCAATACGATCCCAACCGATATAGTTACCATCACCATTAAAGATTAGATAGAAGTGAGATAAATAATCTACGAAGGTGTGATTAATTCCTTCAGGCGCTCCGTGCGCTACTTCATAAGCGGTATATGGGGAATTACAATAAACTAAGGCGGTAACTAAAACCCATAAAGCAAGTAAAGAAATAGTTACAATAATGCAGGTTTTTACCCAGCCTTTTCTACTTTTGGTGTGGACGAGTTTACCACCTTCAATAGTGAGATTATCTCTTTTACCCACCTTAAAAAGGTGATCTTCGTATTTTTCATGTAATTTATCAAATAAAATCTTGGAACCATTATAGATTAAAATTGAAAGTCCTAAGGTAGTAATAATACACATTAACATATGTAGGCCCGGGTTAGCGAAAGCCACGGCAAAGATATTTAATATAACGGTGATTAAGATCCCAAAGCCGGTTAAAAGTAAGCCTCTTTTGATATTGGATTTTGAAAATGAAGAAGAAATACCAGTTAACATGAATAAGGCGAATATGCCAAATAATCTAACTCCAATACGGAATTCACTATCATAAAATGGGGTACAGAAGCCACGGAATGCTTCCACCCAGCCTAAAGTTCCATATCCGTGGAAATTAAATACATCTTTAAAGAAACCTTTATCAGAGAAATTAAAGATAGTGTGATCAATAATCATACCCCAGATAACAATTCCACGAAGTAAATCAACTTCAAAAATACGTTTGGATAATCTCAAAACGCTTTTGATTCTATTATCTTCATGCTTCTCAGCTTTTTTATATTTAAGCTCGAATTGTTTATTAAGGGTGTCGATTTCTTTTTCTTTATTTATTATTAAAGAACTCTTCTCTTCTTCATTAGCGGTACTTAAAAGAGCGTTATATTTATTTTCAATTTGTTCTAAAGCGGTCTTTTTCTTTAAATCAAGCTTCCTTTGAAACTCATTTAAACGTTTAGCTTTATCCTCTTTTAAGGTCAATTCGTTAATCATAAACTATGATTATGATAACAAATTTATAAATAGTTTCAATCTTAATAATAAGTTGACCTTTATTTTATAAAGATGTGGCATTTTTAATTAGATGTGTTAAAATCACTACGATTTAAAATAGAAAGACCTGAAAAAATGAAAAACGCTAAATTATTAATTCTTAGTAGTATCTTAACTATATTCCTCACTTCATGCGGTTCTTCTTCAAATACTCATTTATCCCGTGAAGAAGATAGTGATGAAGATACTAGTGTTACCTCCACCACCTCTACTGATGTTAGCGAAGGAAGTGGAAATACATCAACTAGTGAAGAAAAGACGCCACTTGTTAGTGATTTAACGGAAGAAAACTATAAATCTTTCATCACTTACTATAACGCTAAATTTGCGTCTTTAACTTCTTTTAAAGCTGTTACAGAAGGACATACTTTATCTAATGTCTTTGGTATCGATATTGATCAATCTATCGCGGTTAAAACAATAAAGAGTAAAGATTATGCTTATATGATGAATGAATCACATTCTTCTCTTGTAAATACCACTCACGAAGTTTTTTATCATGATAAGAAAGCTTTATATAAAGATAATGGAGAAAGTAATTATCATCTTAAAGATATGAAATCTTATCTTAATAAATATGGTACTTATCCTTTGGATAAAGGAATTGAAGGATACATTATTAAAGATGAAACCATCACTTCTATTTCGAAGAAAATGGAAGGAGATATTCATGTATTTACTTTAGGTTTAGATCCAGAAAAATCCTCCACTAATGTAAGAATTCAAATGAAACAATTTGGGGGATTAGATGATTATCCAATATTTAGTGAAATTAATTTAACGATTAAGTTACAAAATGATTACACCCCTATTTCAGTATCTTTAGATTCAAAATATGTCGCGAAAAAGATGCTCGATTCTTCTTGCCATCAAACTTACACCAATACATATAGCAATATTAATGAAGAATTAACTATCGAACATTTAGATGAAGTAAAAGACTTATTTAACGGCGAAGTTGAAGTAAACTAATTATATGATTTGGATTATTTTAGGTTCTATCTTAGGAGCAATCTT
>CAMOYS010000072.1 GCA_946630435.1 uncultured Caryophanales bacterium
AAAATAATCTTTATCTTCGTTTTTAGATAAATCGATAGTTTCAACGACATTATTTTCAAAGAAAATACGAGCGACTAAATTAGTTCTCACTTTAAAAGATAAAGTAATAGTTAAGGTTATTGCCATCACTAAAAATAAAGAGATAATTAAGATGAGATCATTTCTAAGTTTTTTCTTATCCATTAGTGATAATAAACCTCTAATTCTTGGTTTTTATAAATAATATCTGAACCTCTAATAATGATTGCTTTAACTTCAAATAAAGATTCAATTTCTTTAACTTCTTCAATTGAACACATCGTTAACGTAGTTGAAATAGCGTCTCCATACGTTCCATTGTTTGAGACAACAATCGCTACATCATTTTCATTAATTGCGCTGCCAGTGATTAGGTTAACAATATGAGAATACATTTTGCCATCAATCATTACTCCTTGGCTTTTATTAGATGAAGTTGAAACAAAACAATCTTTAAGTTTTAAATAACCGTTTTTCACATAACTTAAACCGATATTAAATAAACCATCTTCAGTATTTTTAGAGCCTAAAAGAATGCTAGATGTTCCAGCGTTTATTAAATATTTAGTGTAATTCTTCGAAACAAAATAATCTTTAACGCTATCTAAATAATAGCCTTTTGCGATAGCGCCTAAATCAATCTCAGCATCCCCTACTCTTTGAACTATATTATTATCTTTAAAAGTTAAAGATGAGCTATTGATTTTTGCTAATTCTTCTTCAATTAACCCGCTAGAAAGAACTTCTTTTTTATCTAAAGCCTCTTTCCACTTCTTTGCTAAAGAGCCGCATAAAGGATTGAAATAAGTAAGTCCTTTATCCTTTAATTCATAAGATAATTTAAGGAGTTTATATAGATTTGAATCGACTGAAACATCTTCGTTAGTGTTATTAATTGTGTAGACATTATTAACATCACTAGCTAAATAGTTATCAGTAAGTTTTGAATATGTATTCGCAAGGTTTTTAATCTCTTTTAATGAAGATGCTTCGCCTTCATATAGCTTCATATCAATCATCGTATCAAAGGCAAAAGCTTTATCTTCAAAAATAACGCCACTAGAGCATGACGTTAATAAAGGAAATAATGATAAATAAATTAATGGTTTAAATTTCATAATTAAAGATGGACTTTGACTTTAGTTCCGTCTTCATTTGGATGTTGATCTAAATATTCAATAATAGGTTTGAAGTTAGCGTCTTCTTTACCAGGTTTACATTTTCTTAAGTTTTCTTCTTCACCTTTAATAATGGCCTCTGCTAAAGAACGGCAGCCAGCATAACCACAGCTACCACAGTTATAATTAGGAAGTTTTTTAGCAACTTCATCGATTCTTTCATCTTCTTTAACATATAAAACTTTAGCGGCAATAGCTAAACCTAGTCCAAGAATAAGACCGAGACCTAATAAGATTAATACAGCGTATAATATTTCCATTATTCAGTCTCCTTTTCTTTATAGAATCGACATTCTTTTTTATTACAAGAAGAACAATTTTCTTCACTAATTTTAATGTTTTCGCAACCTTTAGGAGCAGGAGTTCTCACATAGAAGACAAATGAGACAACAAAGATTATTGCTAAAGCAATGATAATAGATATAGCTAAAATAAGATATCCATTTTCGTTCATAATTTAATACCTGTAAATAATCCTTGTAAGCCCATAAAGGCGATCGCCATAATTGCAGCAATAATTAAGGCAATTGGTAAACCCTTAAATGCTTTTGGCACATTAGCAGATTCAAGTCTCACTCTAATGCAACTAAAGATAACAATAACAAGAAGGAAACCGATTGAAGTTCCTAAACCATTAGCAAGAGAATTTAAGAAAGATAAACCTTGATCAGTATTAGATTGAACAACACCTAAAACCGCACAGTTTGTGGTGATAAGTGGAAGATAAATACCTAAGCTTTTATATAATGATGGAGAGAATTTCTTAATAAAGAGTCCCACCAATTGGACTAAAGAAGCAATAACAAGGATATAAGCTACTGTATCCATAAACTCGATATGAGCAAGTTCAAGTAAACGATAAAGTGGCCAACAAATTAAGGTGGCAATTGTAATAACAAAGACAACCGCTAAGCCCATTCCTAAAGAAGATTTGACTTTCTTAGAAACTCCAAGGAAAGGACAGATACCATAAAAACGTGATAAGACAACGTTATCAATAAGCATACTTGAGGCAATGGCTAAAATAAATGCAACAAAGGTAGACATTATTTTGCCTCTCCTTCCTTGCTTAAAGCGGCTTTAGCTTGAGCTTTTTTAAGTTTATCTTGGGCTTTCTTATATTCTTCTTTACGGTTTTTAATAAAGGTAATAACCGCTAAAATGATAGCGAAAACAATGAAAGCTCCCGCTGGATTTTGAAATACTGAAATTTCATATCCTTTTGGAATAATTTGTAATTTAGCTTCTGGGATAAAGGTGAAGATCTTACCAATAGATAAACCACCTGTACCTAAAAGTTCTCTAAAGAAAGCAATACCAACGATGGCTAAGGTATAACCTAAGCCCATACCTAAAGCATCGATTAAGGAATCAAATACTCCATGCTTAGAAGCATAAGCTTCCGCTCTACCTAAAACGATACAGTTAACAACAATTAAGGAAATAAAGACACCTAAGGTTGAATATAAATCTGGAATAAAGGCATTTGTGAGCATCTTAACGATTGTGACAAAGGTCGCAATAATTAGGATATAAGCTGGTGTTCTAATCTCTTCACTAATTAATTTACGTAATAAAGAAACTAGAACACTAGAACAAATTAAAACGATTGTGAAAAGTAAACCCATACCGATTGCCGCTTCAATTGTTTTAGTGGTTGCTAAAGCTGGACATGTTCCAAGAATTGAAACAAGTAATGGATTTTCCTCGATAATACCTTTGAGGAAATTCTTTTTAGTGGTCATCTTTTCTTCTGCCATATTTATTTACCCCAAAGTTCTAACGCAACTTCTTTAGCTTCTAAAACCATATCACGTACTAGTTTTGCGCCATAAGTTGCACCACACTTAACATCTTCAACATCAATATCGTCATTATTAAGTGGATTAATATAATTTTCTACCAAAGTAGAAGCGTATGTTTGTTCATTAGTTACAATTGTTAAACCAAGGAAAGCTTTAGAAGATTCTTCATAGCCAATAATTAATGAAATCTTTCCATACATATTGCTTCCTAAAGTCCTAATTGCGTAACCAGAATATGAATCTTCACCATTTTTAACTACAGTATAAATTGTATTAGTGTATTTATATTCTTTTGATAATTTAGCGTCTTCTTTAGACTCAGCTTTTTCTACCTTACTTTCTTTTCCAAAGATTGTAGCAATACCATCATTTATCTTTTTAACTTCATTTTCTTTAATACGTTCACTTGTTAAAAGATTAGCGCCTCCAACAAGTAGAGCACTAGCTGCACCGATTAGTCCTAAAGTTAAAGAGGTGAGGATATAGTGTTTTTTATCCATGATAGACACCTCCATACATAAGCGCTAAGAAAGTAATTAAGGCTCCAACTATAACGATTAAAGACATCGCTAAAATGTTCTTCCAATTAAAGCGTGGGTTAGACCATTCATAGTGATCTAATACGACCGCGATCATATTAGAAAGAAGAATGGAGAAACCGACACCTTCTGGTAAAGCGGCAAATAAACGAATAAAGACAGTGATAAGAGCAGCAACCATGCCGTAAATCACTCTGGATGGAGGATTAATTGGGCTAGTTACTGGATCAGTTAACATAAATGTCGCTCCAAATAAAACACCACCACTAAATAAGCCATATAAGGTGAAGGAGAATGGGTTAATACCTGTTCCTAAACCTAAAAGCGCTAATCCAGCAACAAGGGTTAAAACAGTAAATGTACCTAGATAAGAAACAACAATACGGAAATCAGCACTTCTTCTAATAAGAAGATAGACTAAACCAATTAAAATTGTAATCTTATAAACTTCACCAAGTGTTCCTGGGATTCTACCAAAGAATAAATCAAATGTTTGATACTGAGTGATGTTAGAAAGTGCTCCATCATTAATTAAGCCTAAAGGAGTAGCACCGCTTACTGCATCTGGCATCTTAAAGAACCAAGTATCAGCATAATAAACATAAGTTGAACCAAAGCAAAGTTTAGCAAATAGCATACCAACAACTGCTGGGTTAAAGATATTTTGTCCAAGGCCTCCAAAGACCAATTTTCCTATCACAATCCCCACCAATGAGCCAACAATAGCTGGGTAAATAGGTGGAATAATGGAGCCATCTGGAAGTTTCATAGCTACTGGCATAATAAGAGTAAAGATGACAGCAGATATCGCAGCACTTAAGAAATTATTTTGAGTAAATGTTCCTTTATATGAATGGATGAATTTCTCTTTAAAGGTTCGTTTAACTCCATCTTTAGGGAACATATGAGTTAGTCCAATAAAGACAAATTCCGCTCCTAACATAATAAAGACAGAAATAGCATAGGTAACCAAAGTATTAATTGGATAAACAATAAGAGAGAAGATTAAGGTTGGAGCAAGCGCGATTAAAACATCAACCATCATTCTCGTAACGGTTGCTTTTCTTCTTAAGTGTGGCGCGTTTTCCTTAGTGATAATCATAACTTCGCAAAAATCTTTGCCCTCTTCACATAATCCGTAACATTAATCTTAGATGTGCAAGAATAAGCACATAAACCACATTCAACACATTTAAGAGGATTGAGTTTTTTAATTCTTTCTTTATCGTTAGCTTTAACTGCGTTCATAATTTGCACCGGTTCAAGATGAACTGGACAAGATAAAACACAAGAACCACATCTAACACATGGTTCTTCAACATAGTTGACTTTATCTAAAATAATAATAGAGGTAACAGTTTTAGTAATAATGCAGTCATCACTTGGAACGGACGCTCCCATCATAGGTCCACCTAAAATGAAGACTTTTTCTTTATCAGGATGTTTATATCCACCACAAAGAGGAATAAGTTCTTTAATTGATG
>CAMOYS010000073.1 GCA_946630435.1 uncultured Caryophanales bacterium
TCTCCTTTCGTGATAAATGATACATTAAAGAAAAAATATCGCAATATAATTCTTCACATTAATTTAAATTAAAAGCGCGCATACATTGTATACGCGCATTAATCATTAACAATTATAGAGTATTATTTGAAAACAAAATCGTACACTGTGACGCCTTCGCTAACTAAGATATCACCACTTTGATTATAGATTTTTAATTTGCTTTCATCGCTCCAAGATGGCGTAGCATCTTTAGCAAATCTAACTAAAATGATCATAGTTATATCATTAGGAGCTTGGACAATTGCTGTAGTGTCATTAATAACTGGAGTTAACCAAAGTTCACCTTTACTTTGGCTAACAACATATGCGGCTTGTAAGCAATCGTTCTTCCACCAATCTGGTAAGTTGTTAATAGTAAACTCAGCGTAATCTTCTGGAAGAGGTGGAAGAGGTTCGTTATATGTATAAGTATTAACGCCATCTTCTAAAGGAATATTTCTAGATTGAACATCTTTATTATCCCAACTATATTCAGTTTCACCTTCTTTAAGCATAACTACGATAAAGTGAGTGGAATCTCCTGGGATAGAGGCAGTTATTTCATCATTTTCTAAAGTTGCAGCGTAGAAGTTATCGGCTTTAGAGCCACCATAAGCCCAGACACAGTAGGTACGACCTTCAGTGAATGATTCTGGTAAACCAGTAACTGTAACTTGTCTATCTTGGATTTGATAGCCACTAACATAGATTGAATAATCATCATGAATATAAACAGTTAGTTCTTCACCACCGGTTTTAATCTTCATTTCTTGATTTAAGTTATTAGAAAGAACGTTTTCAGCGAAAGCATATTTATATGCTTGGCCATTAAGACTAATTGCTAAAGTATCGTCTTTATTCGCACTAATAGTGGCAACATAGGCATTATGTTCTTCGTTCCATTCGCTAGCTTTATATTCGTTAGCACCATTAATAGTGACGGTAACATCGACTTCATGGGAGCCTTCTAAGCCACCTAAATAGACTTCGAATTCATCACTTAGAGCAATATGTTTTAAATAAAGCATTTGATCAGCAACATCAGTAATGATATTGAATTCAGAAGAACCTTTATAAATGTTATTACCTTTAATGTCAGTTGGAGTTATTTTATCTAAATTAATATATTCACCGTTATAAAGGAAATTAATATAATTATAGGAAGCTTTCATGGTGAGACTTAATTCATATTGATAATCAACACCATCTGGTAAATCACTAGTAGAACGATTCATGATGACATATTGATAATTAGCGTAAGCCATATAAGTGTTAAAACCACTTACCCAGATTGAGCCATCAGTGTGGTAGAACACCATCATGTTCTTACCATGTTTTCTTATATTTAAATCAGAGTCAACGTTATTGTTTTCGTCACTATCGGCGTGAATATTAATAACTTCATCTTTATAGTTATAAATATGCATTGTTACATCGTAATCGATATCAGTTTTATCATGGATATAGGTGTCATACATTCCAGTATAGGCATTATCCTTTTCACTATAATATAACGCGAGATTATAGTTATCGACATGGGCATAATATTCAAACCAGCCACTAACAAAGATAGTGTTAGTCTTTGTATCTATTTCGATAAAGTCATTACCAATAAGAGTGTTATGGAGAAGGTATTTGCCTTCATTAAGATAGACATTATTTTTATTTCTTGGATCAGTATATTCAGTATCTTGTTTAATGTCTATGTCATCTAAAAGAACACCATTACGGTAAACTTTAACTTCATCATTATATTCTCCGGAAATATAAGCACAGCTATATAGTCCTGGGAAGAATTGACTTTCTTTTAAAGTCTTAGGATCTCCCTCACCAATTGTAAAGGTATAGACTGGAGCAGGTTCAACATAGCCACTAACCCAAACGGAATTATCTTTATGATAATAGATAGTGATATCAGCTTCGCATCTAATCTTCTTATCGTTACTAACGTTATTATTTGTAACATCTTCAGGGATGTAATTAACTTCTAATCCATCAGCGTAAATCTTAAGAGTATCACCAACTTGAGCACCTAAGACACTACCTTTATAGGCGTTATCTTCTTCAGTCCAAGTAAGTGTGACAGCATCTTTAGTTCCAACTGTTGCAGTATAAGTAACGATATCTTCTTCGCAGTCAATATAAATAGAGAATTCACCTTCAGTCACTTCTTTTAAGTAAATAGTGTATGTACCTTTAGTATCGGCTTTAAAGCTATTTTGATCACCTGGAGCAACATGTTTGGAGGCTGAATCTTTCTTATCAAAGCCAAGCCATAAGGTATCTATAGTTTTTTCATTACGTAAAACAAATTCATCATCTTTATCAAAGTGATGTTCAATCTTGTATTGGTGGAGATAAGATTCTTTGTCAACTTCAGCGAGTTTATAAGCTTCGTCCACTCCCCAATTATTTTCAGCGCATGCTAAATAGTAGGCTGGATCAGTAATTGGAGAAACATAACCACCTAACCAAGCATAGTTTTTATCATCACCATCTTTATTGAGTTTGAGATATAAACTAACATCGCTAGCATCATTATGGACTACTAAACCTTCAAGAAGGTTATTAGAGGTATTAGCTTCTGCTAAAACACTAAGAGAGTCTTCACCATAATTAAAGGATAAGATATCGCCTTCTTTAACATTAAGACCACTAACATAATATTCAGTGTATGAAGTTTGTTCAGCATTTAAGGATAAAACTCGATGCTCTGCACCTGAACCCGTACCGATATTAACGACATATTTCTTTTCTTCTTCAGATGTAGATTCTTCAGAAGTTGATTCTTCGCTTGAACTTTCAGAGGTTGATTCTTCAGAGGTTGATTCTTCACTAGTTGTAGATTCTTCACTAGTAGTACTTTCTTCAGAAGTAGTAGATTCTTCACTTGTATTAGATGTTCCTTCACTTGTATCTTTTTCAGAGGTTGTTTCACTAGTAGTTTCACTGGTAGTTGAGGTAGTTTCTGAAGTTGTACTTGTTGTGGAAGTATCTTTGGAAGTAGTTTCTGATGTAGTAGACGTCTCAGAAGTAGTTGTTGAAGGAGTAGAAGGTTCCACTGACGAATGAGCTGGATCCACTGCCCCATTACAACTAGAAGCAATAAGCGCTAAAAAAAGCGCTGGTAAAATGATTACTGATTTTTTCATAGTTATTTCTCCCTTTGGATGAACTAATTATTAGTTTACCTTAAGCGCTATTAATAGTTAAGATTTTTTATATTAGTCTAGGAAAGTAACTTCTCCTCTTTCGATATCATATATGGCGGATGCTACGTCAAATTCATAGTTTTTAAGTAGCTTTTTGATTCTTTCTTTTTCTCTAGTAGCGTTTAATACACAAGCATTAAATTCATTTGTTTCTGCTAGAATATTTTCTTTTATTCTTTTCGTGATATTTTTAATATAGCCATGAGGTTTGTCGTGGATTGTAGAATGGATTGCGCCACAGTGAGTATGAGCTAAAACAACAACAAGTTCTGCTTTTAAATGAGCGATAGCATATTCCAAACTAGCTAATTCCATATCCCCTACTATATTTCCAGCACATCTAATGACAAATAGTTCACCAATAGGCATATCAAAAATAGCTTCTGGGATAACTCTAGAATCAGAACAAGTTAAGATGACAATTTTAGGTTTTTGTCCCAAAAGGGTGAGTTCTGCAGCTTTTTTTGAATTAAAAGCAAGATTAGAAACACCTGAAACATATCGAGCGTTACCTTCGATTAGTTTCATTTTTAATTCATCAAAATTTTCGAGATACATTAGATTTCTTTTTTAGCCTTATTTAAATAAGTAGTGAATTTAATTTTATAATCTCCATCTTGGATAGGTTCACTTTCATAAACGCATTCAAAGTTAGGATCTTTATCAATATTATCAAAGAATACTTCCGCACCTCCAACTGCATCTACTTTAGTTAATAAAACTTTATCGACATATGGGAGAGTTTGATGGTACATCGAAGCGCCACCGATAATATAGACGTCTTCTTTTAAAGCAAACTCTTTTATCTTTGATAAAAAGTCTTCAAAAGTGTGGACATTAATTACACCTTCATAGTTATGAGTAACATCTTGCGATAAAACGATATTAGTTCTATTTTTAAGAGGTTTACTTCCTGGGAAAGAAAGTAAGGTGTTCTCCCCCATTGCTACGACATGACCTGAAGTTGTTTCACGGAAAAATTTCATATCTTCTTTAAGAGTGAAAAGAAGACCATTTCTTTTTCCAATTCCATATTCTTTATCGCAATTTAGAATTGTAATAATCATTAGATAGCAACCTCGATCTTTTTATCTAATTTTTCGTATTCGTAATCTTCTAATTTAAATGAATCCACGGTGAAATCGTAGAAGTTAGTAATTGTTGGATCTAGTGTAACTTTAGGAGCCTTATGCATTGGTTTAGCAATGACTTCTTTTACTAATGGTATATGTCTATCATAAATATGAGCGTCAGCGATAACATGGATTAATTTACCTGGTTTTAAACCACTTACTTGAGCAAACATCATAAGTAAAGCGGCATATTGAACAACGTTCCAGTTATTCGCAGTAAGCATATCGTTACTTCTTTGGTTTAAGATACCGTTTAATGTGTCACCAGTAACATTGAAGGTCATAGAATAAGCGCATGGATAAAGATTCATTTCATGAAGATCTTCAAAGTTATAGATATTAGTGAGAATTCTTCTTGATTGAGGATTATGTTTTAAATCATAAAGAACACGGTCGACTTGGTCAAATTCACCTTCTGGATAAATGGATTTTTTAGCGAGTTGATAGCCATAAGCTTTACCGATTGAACCAGTTTCATCCGCCCAAGAATCCCAAATGTGAGATTTTAAATCGTGGATATTATTGGATTTCTTTTGCCAAATCCAAAGGA
>CAMOYS010000074.1 GCA_946630435.1 uncultured Caryophanales bacterium
TAGTTCCAACAACGTGGACACTTTTCACCGCTGGTGCGTTTAGCCATTAAATTATCACCAACTTGAACATTAGAAACAATGAATAAACGTGCAAGTTCTTCAGTGTTTTGATCTAAACCATACTTTTTAAGTAAGTCACTATTTGGAATAGTTAAATCAACTTCTTGAGCGGAACCAACCTCACCTTTAGTTCTTATTTCTTCGATAGCTTTATTAACGTCATTTCTTAAATTTAAGAATTCACGGTAATCTTTTAAGACACTACTATCGAATCTATTTGAACGTTTTGGAAGGTCAAGTAAAGCAACGTTTCTACCATCATAAGTTGGCATATTAGCGTAGACTTCTTCCATTGTGAATGGGAGGATTGGAGCGAGTAATCTCATTAAAGTATCGCTAACTTCAAAGATAACGTTTTGCATCATCTTTCTTCTAAGTGAATCTTTTCCGTTACAGTAAAGAATATCTTTACCAATATCTAAGTAGAAGCTAGATAAGTCAGTTGATAAGAATGTCATAATTTTAGAGATGACATTAGCGAATTCAAAATGATCATAAGCATCTAAAACACTATTCTTAAGATTTTCTAAGTTAGCAAGGATGAAGGTATCCACTGCTTCTAAATGGTCAACTTTATCTTTAATAGGATCAAATTTAGATTCTTCACCATTAGCTAAGTTACCGAGTAAGAACTTAAAGGTATTACGAATCTTACGATATTGATCCGCTACTTGAGCGATTAAGCCATCAGAAAGTGGTACATCTTGTTGATAGTCAACAGTGGCCACCCAAAGACGTAAGATATCGGCACCATAAACGTTAGCGACTTTAATTGGGTCGATACCGTTTCCTTTTGATTTAGACATCTTTTCGCTCTTTTCATCTAAAACCCAACCGTGAGAAACAACAGTCTTATAAGGGGCTTTATTGTAGCAAGCTGTGGAAACGATTAAAGAAGAGTTAAACCAACCACGATATTGGTCGCTACCTTCTAAATATAAGTCACATGGGAAGGAATGACCGCCTTCAACCATAACCGCGTTAAAGGAACTGCCTGAATCAAACCAGACGTCCATGATATCTTTTTCTTTAGTGAATTTGCCGTTTGGAGAATGCTCGTTTTTATATCCTTCTGGGAGGAAATAATAAGCGTCATTTCTAAACCAGGAATCACTACCTTCCTTAAGGAAGATTCTTACAATATTATCAAAGATTTCTTTTTCAATGATTGGAGTTCCATCCTCAGCATAGATGATTGGAATTGGTACACCCCAGATTCTTTGGCGAGAGATACACCAGTCAACACGGTCTTTAATCATGTTAGTCATTCTATCTTTACCCCAGGCTGGAACCCAGTTAACTTTTTCAACTTCTTCAAGTAATTCGTTTTTAATTTTAGAAATTGAACAGAACCATTGAGGTGTCGCTCTAAAGATGAGAGGTTTTCCCGTTCTCCAGTCATGAGGATAAGCGTGAACAATCTCTTCTTGTTTTAATAAATGTTTGTTATTAGTTAAGATTTCAAGAACTTTTAAGTTAGCGTCTTCATAGAATAAGCCAGCAAGTTCAGGACCTACTTCAGCGGTAAGTTTACCATGATCATCGACTGGGCAATAAACTTCGATACCATATTTTTGACATACGACATAGTCGTCTGCACCTAGACCAGGCGCGGTATGAACTAAACCAGTACCAGTTTCATTTGTGACGTGTTCACCTAAAATAACAACGGATTCACGGTCATAGAATGGGTGTTTAGCTTTAATAAATTCAAAGTCTTGTCCTTTAAATTCTTTAAGTAACTTACAAGTAGTTAAACCTAATTCTTTCACTAATCTTTCTTCAAATTCTTCTAAGAAGACGAGTTTACCTAAATTAGTTTCATATAAACCATAGGTGAATTTTGGATTAGCGCTTATTGCTAAGTTAGATGGAAGAGTCCAAGGAGTAGTAGTCCAAATTACGATTTTGGCGTCATTTGGAAGGACATTTTTACCATCTAAAATATCAAAGGCAACATATATGGAATAAGACTTAACATCTTTATATTCAATTTCAGCTTCCGCTAAAGCGGACTCACTTGACCAAGACCAATAAACTGGTTTTAAACCTTTATAGATTAAACCTCTTAAAGCCATCTTAGCGAACACTTCGATTTGATGAGCTTCAAATTCACGGTTTAAAGTTAAATATGGGTGAGCTAAATCCCCTACAACACCTAAACGTTTAATTTGTTCAGATTGATGTGCAACTTGAGTTAAAGCGTATTGTCTACATTTCTCTCTAAATTCATCAGGAGGGGTTGTTTTACGATTAACACCTTGTTTAATGACTTGGTTTTCAATTGGAAGACCATGTGTATCAAAACCAAAAATGAATGGAACTTTATATCCTTCCATCGTTTTTTCTCTAACGATAAAGTCTTTTAAGATACGGTTAAGCATGTGGCCACAGTGAATATCACCATTCGCGTATGGTGGGCCATCATGGAAAGAATATTCTTTCGCTCCTTCACGATTTTTTAATAAGTTTTCATAGAGATGTTCTTCATACCATTTTTCAATTAACTTCGGTTCTTTTTGAGCTAAATTACCTCTCATTTCGAAGTTGGTTTTTGGCATTAATAATGTTTTCTTGAGTTCCATAAAGTCTCCTTTTTTAAGTAAATAAAACTCCCCCTTATTTAAGGACGAGTTATCGCGGTACCACCTTAATTCTATATACAATAAGTATATAGCACTTATATTCTCTTTAACGGGAGAAGCGGTTAGCTTACTTTTAGTTCAGCTAGCGTGCTCAGAAGTGATATTTCTAACGGATTGATGAGCTTTCACCATCCTCATCTCGCTAAGTTTGTTAGAAACGTGTCTTCGTCATTGCGAGTAAATATCTATAAACGAATTATTCGATATTTTTTGATTTTAAGAATTCTGGAAGGAAGGAGGAATTGAAATCTTCTTCTTGGAGATTTGGTTCTTTTTTAGAATCCTCGGTTTCCTCTTCTTTAGTTTCTTCCTCTTTAACTTCATCAGGTGTGTTTTCTGGAGTATTAAGGACTAAACTATCACCAGTATTTGGAGTGATTTTTGGACGATGGAAATTAAATTGTCCAGTTGGCGCGGTGGCTTGGAAGTCAAATTCTTCCGCGAAGTCACTAGCGATAACACTCACTAAAATTTGATCGCTAAGTTGGTCATTAATTGAAACACCAAACTTAATATCAATTGTGTCTCCGGCTGCTTCAATAATTCTTTCAACAGTGTCTTGCGCTTCATAAAGTGAAACGTTTGGACCACAGGTAACAGCGCATATAGCGCGTCTAGCACCTGCAATACCTGTTTCAAGAAGTGGGCATGTGATAGCGTTATTAGCAGCGTCTTGAGCTTTATTTGGACCTTGGCCCATACCAAATCCGATTAAAGCCACCCCACTATTTTGTAAGGTGTTACGGACATCAGCAAAGTCAAGGTTAATAACGGCAGGCATTAAGATTAAATCAGTAACGGTCTTAACAGATTGAGCAAGGACGCGGTCACTTTCGGAGAAAGCTTCGCTTATCGCGCTTGTTCCGTTAACCATCAGTAATTTATCGTTAGATACAACAATAATTGAATCAACTGCTTCTTTAAGTTCATTTAAACCTTCAACGGAGTTAGCAATTCTTCTTTTACCTTCAAATCCAAATGGACGGGTAACAATTGCTACGGTTAAAGCGCCTTCTTCTTTCGCAACGCGGGCGATAATTGGGGCTGCACCTGTACCAGTACCTCCACCCATACCTGCGGCAATAAAGACCATGTTAGCGCCTCTAACGATATTTCTAATATCTTCAATAGATGCTTCAGCAGCGGCTTGACCAACATCTGGCATACCACCTGCTCCTAAACCTTTGGTAATTTCATCCCCTAAAACTAATCTATTCGTGGCTTTGGAAGTAGCAAGAGCTTGTTTATCTGTATTTGCAACGTAAAATTCGACGGATGAAATATCTTCATCAATCATTCTATTAACAGCGTTATTACCAGCACCACCGACACCGATAACAACGATACGAGCTACTGGTTCATAATTATCTAAATCATAATTCATATTTTTCTTGCTCCTTTACTTCTTATTAGGGTTTTCTCTACTTACTTGACTAACTTTGGCTCTTTGATCACTAAGTGATCCACGGTAACCACTACTGAGATAGAGGGCACCAGTTATTGCGCCTAAACTTGCGTCACGTAAGCCGATATGTTTTGGGGAATAAAATTCAATTGAGGCGTAATTAGAATAACGGGATTTAGCGAACCTATCAAAACCGAGGAGTTTAGATAATTCGCCAGTGAAGACAAGTGGAAGTGTCTTTTTAACATCATCTGGGTAATCACCAAGTAAGGTTTGAAGAGCAACATCGAATGATTTGAAATATTCTTCCATAAAGTTTGAGATAACATTTCGTAAATCTTTTTCGGTGTAACCATAATGTCCACCATCTTCAGTTTCTACTTCAACGATATTTGGATAGAAGTCATTTTTAGTTGTGCTATAGCCATAACAATCGAGAAGTTCTTTGGCTTTGAGTTTATCGATATTAAATTCAGTAGCGACTCTTTCTCTTAAAGTGATATTGCCATAAAACATATATCTTGAGTTAATTGGGAAATGAGAACCAACGAGAGTGAAGGTTGTAATATCTTCTCCCATATCAACGAGAATGTAATTTGGTTTAATATCAGTTTCGCGTTTAATTGCTTCAGTGAAAGCGTAACTAGAAACGACGCTTCTTTTTACATGTATACCAGCGGACTCAACGACACGGGTGTAATCGCTTATGAGTCTACGTGG
>CAMOYS010000075.1 GCA_946630435.1 uncultured Caryophanales bacterium
TTTGGACTCACAAAGTGAGTGATACGGGAAATATTTGAAATATGAGCAGAGAAAGTAGAAAGATTATCACTTAAAGATTGATTATCGCCAATGTCAGCGAAAATCTTTGGGAAGAATGATAATCTAGCTTTTTTAGATGTTGGTAAGGCTAAACCCATCTCCGCCATCATGACAAGAAGGCCTAGTGTTTTTAATGCGACAGTTTTACCACCAGCATTTGGTCCAGAGATAACGATTAAACGTTGAGACTTATCAAGGTAAAAAGTATTAGGAATCACCACATCTTTATTGATTAATGGGTGACGAGCATTTTCAAAATCAATAATTCTTTCATCTTCAACAAAATCAGGAGCTTCCATTTGATTTTCAATCGCGTATTTTGCTTTAGCACTTAAGAAATCAAGTTCAGCGATTATAACGTTATTGGTGACAATTTGTTCTTCTAAACTAATTACTTTTTGAGTTAATTCTTTTAATAAACGAGTTATTTCTTCTTTTTCCTTATTTTTAAGAATGAAGATGTTATTAGAAAGCTCCACCAAAGGTGCAGGTTCAATAAAAGTGGTCATTCCGGAATCAGAAATATCATGAATAATACCTGGGATCTTACTTTTATCTGAGGTTTTAACTGGAAGAACAAAATGATCTCCTCTAATCGTATAAGTTGCTTCATTAAGATTATCTTTATAACGGTTAACAAGAGATAAAGTAAGTTTACGAAGGTCATCTTCTTTAACATAGATTTGTCTTCTAATTCGCGCTAGCTCAGGAGAGGCATTATCTAATATTGTTAAATTTGGTGAGATGACTCTATGTATAGATTTTTCTAAGTCAGTTAAGTCAAAAAGCTTATCAACAATTTCTATGATAAGAGGATATTTTGATCTTTCGATTTTTCGAAAATAATTATTAATTTTTAAGCAAGTTAAGACATCAGAAGCAACATGGTCTAAATCAAGAGGAGTAAGTATTCCTCCCTTTTTAGCGAAATCAATATAGTTAGATAAGTTAAAAGAAACTTCGATTGGAAGCTCACCATGGCGGTAATTTAAGATAATCATCTCATCTAGTTTTTGGCTCTCAAGTTTTGCCTCGTTAAGATTCGATAACATCTTAAGGTTTTCGATTCTATCTTTAGCGATTTCACCACGAGCAAAAAAAGAAATATTATCTAAGACTTGTTTGATTTCTAATGTTGCATAGATGTCTAGCATAGTTAGGATTATAACACTAAGTTGGAATGATTTCTTTAAAGTCGCTTATCAAATAATTGATTATTATGATTATTTCAATATAAAACCAATAATATTTAAAAAATTTACAATTTAATGAATGGTTTTTTAAAAATATCTTTGTATGCAATTCCTTTGGTTTCGCAGACAGATTTGACGATTTTATCCATTTCTTCATTTCTAGGAACAACCACATATTTTGCACTGCTTTCAAAAAGAATATACCCTTGTATCTTGGTTGTTTGTTTTTTCTTAAATGTGGGTAAAACAACTAATGTTGGTTCTATGAGATTTACTTTTGATAAATCTACAGTTTTTGCCTTTCCAATCATCTTTTTCACGAGCAAGTGGTTATTATCAAATAATATGTAATACGAATAACAACCCTTTAAAAAGAGATACCAAATGTAAATAAAAATGGGATCAATCAACAATAAACAAACGACAACCATTATAAATTCTTTTGACAAACCATAATTTATTATTAAGAAAATACCAATAAGATTATAAATAATGCCAAAAATAGAAGACGCATTATAAAAAATTGATGCATCTCCATTGAAATATACTTTCTTCCCTCTCACTATCTTTCCATCAAAAACTTCATAACTTGTATCAACTTTTTTTAGCGCTCGATCGCGCAACTCAATAAACACAAACACGAAGATAATGAAAACTATATCTATAATTACACCTGGAACAACAAAGATACGTTCATAATAAAAGATTATTGATAAAACAATAAGCGAAACTGAAATAGAATAATAAACTATTCCTAAAACCAAACAAAACACAAAAGAGAATTTGATTGGAGTATCATCATTCAAGTTAAGTCTCTTTTTTAATTCAAAACTGAAAATCGCTAAAAAGCTCTTTTTATGAAAAGACACATTGTTTTTTGTTGGTTTGTTTCCTAATGCTAAAACATATGCTAAGGAATAGTAAAACATTATTGGAAAAAAGAGAAACAAAAGTGCATATATAGAAAAAATAAAACTTTCCATTTACACCTCCAATTTATATTCAAGAATTGCCTTGCCAGAAGAATTCTTAATAGGAAGGCAAGTGATTAAAGTGTTCTGCATAGATAGGATTATAGCATTATGTAACTAATTTACATAAAAAAATTTCATATAGAAACTCGATTATTTGAGACTTTTTAAAAAGAATAAGAAAACGTGTCTAGAATAAATTTTCATTTTAAATTATAATGAAAATAATCTATGGGCATAGAGATGGCAACTATCAACGTAAGTAAAAACGTGGTAGAAAATATCACGGATTTTTATGCTCAATACTCACAAAATAATAGTGGCGAATATATCGTCTTTTTTGCTAAATATAACGATATCAATATCACAATTTATAGAACTAAAGATGAAGAGGGAACAAATAAAGTTCTTTTTAGTGGTAAAGGTGCTTTAGCGGAAGCAAAGAAATGGGACGATACTGCTGAACTTAAAGAATTAAAAATTAAAAGAGAAGGAACAAAAGCCAACTGGATTGATTTAGATCTACAAATTGGTTCTGATGAAGTTGGAACTGGTGATTTATTTGGCCCTGTCGTAGTTGTTGCCTCCCGCGTTAAAAAAGAAGATATCACTTATTTAAAATCGATCGGTGTGGATGATTCTAAACGCTTATCTGATGTTGAAATTAAAAGAATCGCTCCTATTTTAGCAAAACGTGTTAAATACGTTCATGTTTGCTTAGATAACGAAAAATATAATCAATTCGTGGAAAAAGGTGCAAATATGAATGCTATTAAAGCAATCCTCCACAATAAAGTTTTATTTGCCCTTAAACAAAAATATCCTGAAGTTCAAAATCTTTATGTTGATCAATTCTGTGAACCAGAAAAATATTACGCTTATTTAAAAGGAACAAAAGCACTTCAAACTGGTATCACTTTTAAAACTAAAGGTGAAAGTAAATATCCAAGCGTAGCAGTCTCTTCTATTATTGCTCGTTATTCTTTCATTAAGAAAATGGAAGAAATCAGTGCAAAATATGGTATTGAAATACCTCATGGTGCTTCGGAAAAAGTCGACTTAGTAGCAAAAGAGTTCCTCGCTAAATTCGGTAAAGAGGAACTCGATAAGATTATTAAGAAGAATTTTGTTAATTATAAGAATTTATTTGTTAACGAAGAGTAGCTAATACATCTAAGAAGAATTTTGGGAGAGGAACTTCATATTCTCTCCTTTTCTTATCTTTAGGATGAATGAAACTTATTTTATAAGCGGTTAGTAATTGGCCCTTATCATAAATACGTTTATTACCTTTTCCATATAAATTATCTCCAACAAGAGGGTGATTAATGTAATTTAAATGAACTCTAATTTGATGAGTGCGACCAGTTTCTAATGAACATTCAATTAAAGTACATTCTTTATATCGTTTAATAACTTTAAAGTATGTAACAGCGTCTTTTCCATGAATTAGGTCCACTGCCATTTTCTTACGATCATTTTTATCTCGACCAATTGGAGCGATGATTTTTCCTTCATCTTCTGTGAAATTTCCCATCACAAGTGCCATATATTTTCTTCCAAGGGTATGATCTACGAGTTGAGAAGAAAGGAATTCATGAGCTTCATTTGTTTTAGCGACAACAAGTAAACCAGAAGTATCTTTATCGATTCGATGAACAATACCAGGACGGAAATCACCGTTATTTGTGCTTAAGTTATCACTATAAGCTTTAAGACCATTAGCAAGTGTTCCATGAGTGTTTCCTGCTCCTGGATGAACCACTAAGCCAACTGGTTTATTAATAACCATTAAGTATTCATCTTCGTAAATAATATCGATATCCATTTTTTCAGAAACTAAATCACTAGTTTCCTTTGGAAACTCTTTGAAAGATATTTCATCATTAAGTGATAATTTATATGAAGCGTTTTTCTTAACACCATTAACAAGGATATAACCTTCATCAATGTAAGTTTGAATCTTAGAACGAGAAAAAGATTCGAGAGTTTCACTTAAAAACTTATCGAGTCTTTTATTGATATTATTTTCATTAACTAAGATATTATTCATTATCGTCATTAATTGGTTCTTCGACATGATTCTCTTCTTCTTTGGAAGATTCTTCATCAGTCGAATTTCCTACAGGTTCTCCCTTATTTTCATCTTTTTTCTTATTATTTAATTGGGCTTCAAGTTCTTTAGGAGAATACTTATATTCGCCTCTTTTTCCTTTCTCAATACCTTCTTTAACAAGTTCAATAATAAAGAGAACAAGTAAGATTGCCGCACCGATAACTAAAGATGAATCAGCAATATTAAAGATAGGTGGGAAGAAAGAGATAGAAATCCAGTCGATAACTCCATCAAAACCAACAATCGCGTTCCAATAGAAGCAACGATCAATCATATTTCCCACTGCCCCTGCAATCATTAAAGCAAGAGCAACCTTGTAACT
>CAMOYS010000076.1 GCA_946630435.1 uncultured Caryophanales bacterium
TTAGTTGCTGTTGTGCCATTTAACTTAATTAAGAACTCAATTGTTGTCGTTATTACAATTCTTATTTATAAGCCACTTCGTAAACTTATTGAAAAAGTTAGACAAAATAGATTATAAAGCAAAGAAAAAGGAGTCATTTTTGACTCCCATATATCTAAAGCGTTGGAATTATTCAACTGAGATTGCACCGAATGGGCATTCGAAGTCGAGTTCATCGTCGATACTTTCGACGACCGCTCTAGCTTTTCCATCATCATCGAATTCGAAGACGTCTGGGCGAGATCCAACGCATAAACCGCAGGAACCACAAGCATCTGAATCAACTAGTACTTTTGGCATATTAAATTTCCTCCGTGGCTTTATTATAAAGTAAAAACGCTAATATTCAAATAGGAAATTCTTATAAAAAGGGCTAAATCCTTACTCCTCACAAAATACACTTGAAAAAGTCAATAAATTTGTTGCTTTTGTTCTACAAAATAAGATGAATTTAAGATAAAATAACTAAATTGAGGATTTTGTTTTGGAAACTCGTGTAGAAAGATATCGTGAACTTCGCAATGAAATTCAATCCGAATCTGGCGAAGAAGTAACTTCAAAAAGGAAAACATCGGAGAAAGTTTCTCACATGCTTAAAGATGACGATAGTCCTTCTTCTAAGTCCCAACAATCTATCTCATTTGATAAGATATGCGACGCATATGAACTATATGATAAGGGTGATGGAGAAAAGAATCCTTTCAAAAAACAGAAAGTTCAAATCCCTTTCGCTATTATTATTGCCATCATTGCCGCAGCCATCTTATTAGGTTTAGCAATTTATTTAGCAATTTTACTTTTCGGGGGTAAATAACAATGAGACGTATTTGTGTAGCAATCGATGGTCCAGCCGCTGCTGGAAAATCTACAATTTCGAAAATCGTCGCCAAGAAGTTAGGTTTCACTTATATCGACACTGGTGCGATGTATCGTGCTTTTACTTACTATGTAATTAAAAAAGGTGTTGATCCTAAAGATGAAAAAGCTTCTTGTGCTTTAATCCCTGAAGTAAATATTGAATTACATAAAGACGGAACTGTTATTTGTTCTGGTGAAGATGTTACTAAAGTAATTAGAGAACCTCTAGTTTCTGGCAACGTTTCTTATATCGCTTCTTATAAAGATATTCGTCTTGCTTTAGTGGAACAACAAAGAGCAATGTCAAAAAGAGTATCTGTTGTTATGGACGGTAGAGATATTGGAACATATGTTCTTCCTCACGCTGAAGTTAAAATCTTTATGATTGCCTCCGCGGAAGAAAGAGCCCATCGCCGCTTTATTGAAAACCAAGAAAAAGGTATTCCAACTACTTTAGAAGATATTATCGCTGATGTTAAGAAAAGAGACACCATTGACTCTACTAGAGCCTTTGCTCCTTTAAAACCTGCTGATGATAGTATCTTATTAGACACTACAAAGTTAACAATTGACGAAGTAGTGGAAGAAGTCATGAGAATAATTAAGGAAAAGACTGAATAATGGCGGTTGGTGTCGTAGCAATTGTAGGTAGTCCAAACGTTGGTAAATCAACGATTTTTAATCGTATCGTCGGTTCTAGACGCGCTATCGTGGATGATGAACCAGGTGTTACAAGAGACCGTTTATATGAATCAGCTTCTTGGCTTGGAAGAGAGTTTAGAATTATCGATACTGGTGGTATTGAAATGGCGGATCGCCCATTCCAAGAACAAATTAGAATGCAAGCGGAAATCGCTATCGATGAAGCTGATGTAATTGTCTTTGTTGTAGATGGCAAAAAAGGTGTCTCTAATGATGACCGTTTAGTATCAAAAATCCTGCACAAGTCCCATAAACCAGTCATTTTAGCGGTTAATAAAGTTGATAACCAAGACATGCTTTTTGGTATCAATGAATTCTATTCTTTAGGTCTTGGAGAACCTATTCCAACTTCTGGTGAACACGGTATTGGTATTGGTGATATCTTAGACCAAATTGTGCAAAAATTACCTGATGATAAGGTTGATACTTACGAAGATGCGATTACTATTTCGATTATTGGTAGACCTAATGTTGGTAAGTCTTCATTAGTTAACGCTTTACTTAATAAAGAAAGAGTTATTGTTAGTGATATTGTTGGCACAACAAGAGACTCAGTTGATACTCCATTTGAAAAAGATGGACAAAAATATGTTGTTATTGATACCGCTGGGCTTAAAAAGAGAGGAAAAATTTATGAATCAATTGATAAATATTCCTCTTTACGTGCTTTAGCATCTATTGATAGAGCAGAGATTATCCTTTTCGTTATTGATGCTGACCATGGAATTACTGAACAAGATAAACATGTTGTGGGTTATGCAGTTGAAAAGAAGAAAGCTATCGTTATCGTGGTCAATAAATGGGATTTAATTAAACGTGAACAAAATACAATGTCTGATTTCGAAAAGAAAATTAGAAAAGAATTTCAGTTCTTAAGCTATGCTCCAATTGTATTTGTTTCAGCTAAATCAAAATACCATGTTGATAAGATTTATGATGCGATTTCTTTAACTCATAAAGCTTATGATACTCATATTCCAACCAGTGTTTTAAATGATGTGATTCAAGACGCTCAAACAATGAATGAAGCACCTGATTTTAATGGGGGAAGACTTAGAATTTACTTTGCAAACCAAGCAAATACTTGTCCTCCAACCTTTGTTTTATTCGTGAATAAACCTAAGTATGCCCACTTCTCTTACTTAAGATATTTAGAAAATAAATTACGTGATAGTTTCGAATTAACGGGAACTCCTATCGAAATCGTCCTTCGAGAAAGAATATAAAAAGTGACTTTTTTTCTTTCCTAGTATTATAATTGCTAATTAGGGAAGGAGAACTATCGAATGAATAAAGCAGATCTAATTTTAGAAGTTGCTGAGAATACTGATGTTCCTGCCTCAGAAGTTGGAGTAGTTGTTGAAGAATTACTTGCGACTATCGAGAAGGAGCTCGTAAAGGGGAATCAAATTAAAATTTTAGGATTTGGTATTCTTTACAAAAAACAACGTGATGCTAGAAAAGGAACTAGTCCAACTACTCATGAAGAAATCACTATTCCTGCTAGCGCTACAGTTGGATTTAAGCCTTCTAAGATATTAATGCAAAAGTTAAACAAATAACCTTTGTATAACAACAAAAACTCAAGGGCGTGAAATAATCATGCCCTTTTTGTTTTTACAATGTTAGTGTTATTATTAATAACATGATTGAAATTTTTGAAATATTAAAGAAAGAGTTTAATAAAAACGGTTTTCGTCTCTATGTTATAGGTGGAACAACTCGTGATTATCTTCTTAATAAGGAATTAACGGATTATGATTTTGTAACTGATGCGACACCTAGTGAAATGAAAACATTTTTAAGTGACGCTAATTATCATTTTGAAAAATATGGATCTGTTAGACTAAAAGTTAATGGAATAAAAGTCGATATTACTACTTTAAGAAAAGAAAATAATTATTTAGATAAAAGACACCCAGATAGCATAACTTTCACTAAATCTCTTGAAGAAGATTATGTACGTAGAGATTTCACAATTAATGCGATTTATCTTGATGAAAACTACAAAATAGTAGACTTCTGTGGTGGCTTTAATGATTTAAACGATAAGATTATTAGATTTATTGGAGACCCATCTACTAGAATAAAAGAAGATCCATTACGTATCATTAGAGCTAAAAGATTTGCGGATGTTTTAGGATTTAAGATTGAAGAAAATACATTAAAAGCAATTAATGAATTATCTTACTTAACTAATGAACTAAATCCGGATAAAATCAAAGAGGAGATTAGAAAGGGTTATAAAATAAAAGACGACAAATTACTTTAAAATTTTGTTCGTCTATTGTATTATTTTTGCACTATGAAAAGTAACGTCCAGTTTGAAGCTTTAGATTTTAAATATCTATTGCTTGAATATTATAAAAAATTACGTATTTCTGAGAATGAATTAGCGGTTATTTTTATGATTGATCATTTACTTGACCAAAAGAATACTTTAATTACCCCCGATTTATTATCTTTAAAGATGAATCTTAAGATGTCTGAAATAGATTCAATCTTAGTTAAATTAATTGAAAAGAATTTCCTTCAATATGATATGGGAAAACGTATTAAGGTTTCTTTGAAACCTCTTAAAGAAAAGCTTTATGATGAATTCCAAGTCTCATTAGCGAAAGAAAAAGAAAATGCTTTAAACGAAGAAAAAGCTAATTATTTACAAAATATTTATCAAGTTTTTGAAAAAGAACTTAATAGAACTTTATCCCCATTAGAATTCTCTTTAATTGGAGAATGGGTTGATCATGGTTACACTGATGAAACCATTATTAACGCTTTAAAAGAAGCTATGTCAAAAGGCAAAAAGACTTTAAAAAGCGTTGATAAGATTCTTCTTCAATGGGAAGCGAGAGATGACTTAGAGAAAAATGGTTATACCTCTATCTCTCCAGAATGGGATAAAAACTTAGAAGAAACATTAAAGATTGTTAATACTAAGTGGCTCGATGAGTAAAGAAAATTTAAAGATATATTTCGATTTTTTAGAAGAAACTTTTCCTAATGCAAAGTG
>CAMOYS010000077.1 GCA_946630435.1 uncultured Caryophanales bacterium
TTCCAAAAATAAAAAGAACTGCACATTTCTTAATATCAGAGCAATTAATAAAGAGGTTATTTTGAAGTATTAGCGTGATTAAATATGCTGGATAATTCCGAACAAAATGCAAAGATAATTCCGAAAATTATCGATTGCCCCTTTTGATATTAATTTTGGATATTCTGTTTAACTTATAAATAAATGTTTAATGGAACTCGAAAGTGTTCAATTAGTATCAAATTACTAATTCATAACCACATAAATATAATGGTTCCTTTAAATTAGGAACTTTTTTATAAATTATCTACCATCTATTCTTTACTTTTTCAGCAAAGCCAAGAAGGTTATCTAATTTAAATTCTTTTCCATCCGCTTTAATAGTGCCACTAAAATAGCCAAACACTTGATGCTGTTTACTTTGAATAATTAAAGCGTTTGTATTGGAATAACGATCAATAGTAGGTCTAAAGGTTAAGTTAATATCTCCTGACTCGGAAGTAAAAGTCCATTCCTGCATGAATAGATCTTTACCCTTATCGTCTTTAGGAATATTAAAAGTAACATCTTCTAACTTATAAGCTTTATCATCATAAAAGAACATGTTTTCACTAGCAGCACTTGTATCACCAAAACCATAGCCAAAATTGAAACCAATATTATGTCCATCTTGCTTAGCGTTTAAGCTTGACCAGTACCAAGTATTTGAGTAAGTCCAAACCCCTCTTCCCCAGTCTAAAACACCTAAAGTGTCTTCTAGTTTAAATTCGTGTTTAAGCTCTCCAAAGGTAAATATGCCAGAACCTATTAATAAATTAATCTTTTGGTTATAGTAGAAGTGTCTTTTCTTTTTAAATGGTGTGGCAATAACCATTGAATCATCTAAAGAGTTTTCTAAAGTAATATCGCAGGTAAAATCTTTTCCTTTAACGACATTTTTCATCGAACATAATAGATGTCTTTTGCCGTTTTTATTTTCAAAAAGCATGTCATAATTCTTGCTTTTCATGCTTACATTTCCAAGCTCTGATGAGGATGGAAGAGCGACCTTACCAAATGTTAGCCAAGTTATATATGACTTAGTAACATCATTATTGTTTTTAAAATCTAATACGGAAATAGAGGCCATTCCCATATAGGAATTATCATCAATTGTTAGTGCAATTCCATATTCATCATCATGGATAAAATAATAATCCCATTCTTTAATCCTAGTTTTAAGTCCTTTAATAGAGTTACGGGAATAATCTTTCACTAATTTAAAAGCGTAACCACCTTCAGTTAAATTACCTTTTCTATCTAAAAGTGGTCCTTTTTCCAACATCTTTTGCATATGATTTACCTCTAAACTAATTAAAACACAGATTAAAATCACTCTCAATTTGAAGTTATATTCATGAAAATATCTCTATGAGATAAACAAACATTTTAACAAAACACTTGAATAATTGTTCAAATGTTCAATATAATATTAGACGTCGAAAGGAGAAAGTTTATGGAAAATACAAACATCGAAAACGTTCTTGAAATTGATGACTATATTGAGGATATGGCTAATCTCTTCAAAATCTTAGGAGATATGACTAGAACTAAAATCTTATCTTGTTTAGAAAAAGGAGAATTTAATGTTTCTAATCTCTCATCGCTAGTGGGTTTACCGATAAGCGCTATTTCTCATCAACTTCGAATCCTTAGACAAGCCAAACTAATTAAACCTAAAAAAGTGGGGAAGGAAGTTATCTATTCGTTAGATGATGACCACGTCTCTCAAATATTTAAATGTGCGTTAGAACACGTTAAGGAGTAAATGAACATGAAAAAGACCTATCAAGTAGAAGTGGATTGTGCTTTATGCGCAACAAAGATTGAGTCAGCAATTAACAAAATGGACGAAGTTAAAAGCTGCACAGTTAATTTTATGACTCAAAAAATGATTGTTGAATATGACGACAATGTAAACGAAAAAGCATTATTTAAACAAATTAAGAAAGTAGGCCGAAAAGTAGATTCGGATTTCGAGGTAATTGAATAATATTATGACAAGGAAACTAAAGAAAAGATTAATTAGAATCATCATCTCTTTAGTTCTTTTTGTCGCTTTATTTACTGTTGATAAGATTATTGATTTATCTACAGTTATACCAGGAACTGATTTAGGATGGTTATTACCATTTGGTTTATATTTAGTTATTTATCTATTTATTTCTTACGACATTTTAATTAAAGCAATTATGAATATATCGCATGGACAAGTATTTGATGAAAATTTCCTAATGATTATCGCTACAATTGGGGCGTTCGTCTTAAAAGAATTCCCAGAAGCAGTAGCAGTTATGCTTTTCTATCAAATTGGCGAATTCTTCCAAGATTTAGCAGTAGGAAAATCAAGAAAAGAAATTGCTAAATTAATGGATATTAGACCAGATTACGCGAATAAAGTTTTAGATAATAACGAATTTGAACAAGTAGATCCTGAAACAATTAATATAAATGATATTATAAGAGTGCTCCCAGGAGAAAAAGTCCCTCTTGATGGAGTTATCGTTAAAGGTACTTCATCTTTAGATACAAAAGCATTAACCGGTGAATCTTTACCAAGAGATGTTGATATTGGTTCACAAGTGATTTCTGGCACAATTAACTTAACATCATCAATCGATATTAAAGTTCAAAAAACATATAATGAGTCCGCTGTTTCTAAAATTTTAGAACTTGTTGAAAACTCTTCAAATGTTAAATCAAAGCAAGAAAACTTTATTACTAAATTTGCTAAATATTACACACCAATTGTAGTGGCCTCAGCAGTCTTACTTGCCTTAATTGGTTCATTAGTGACTAAAGATTATGAGACTTGGATTAGCAGATCACTTAATTTCCTTGTTGTATCTTGCCCATGTGCAATAGTTATTTCTGTACCATTATCGTTCTTTACTTCAATTGGAAAAGCCGCGAAACTTGGTATCTTAGTTAAAGGTTCTTTATATTTAGAAAACTTTAATAAGGCCAACACATTTGTCTTTGATAAAACTGGTACACTTACTAGAGGTAACTTTGTAGTGAGTAAAGTAATTCCAGAAGAAAATAGAGATGAAATATTAAGATTAGCCGCAATTGCAGAAAAGGATTCTAATCATCCAATTGCGTTATCAATTAAATCTTTAGTAAAACCTTCTTCCAGTGAATATGTTTTAAATAATGTTATTGGCCAAGGCATAATCGCCTCTAAAGGTAATGAAAAGATTTATGTTGGGAACGCAAAACTATTAAAGAATAACAACATAAGTTTTAAGGAAGTAGCTGAAGTAGGGACATTAGTTTATGTTGCAAAAAATAACGAATATCTAGGTGCAATTGTAATTAACGACGAAATTAAAGAAGAATCATATGAAGTTATCTCATATTTAAATAAGAATAATATTAAAACAATAATGCTTACTGGCGATAACGAAGCTATTGCAAGCGATGTTGCTAATAAGCTTTGCTTAACTTCTTATAAACATTCATTGCTCCCACAAGATAAAGTAAGTGAAATGGATGAATTAATTAAGAATAAGAAAGACAGTGAACTAATTGTTTATGTTGGCGATGGAGTTAACGATGCTCCTACATTGGCTAGAAGCGATATTGCTATATCAATGGGCGGCGTTGGAAGTGACGCCGCTATTGAAGCAAGTGATATTGTCTTACTGCATGATAATTTAAAGAGCCTCTTACTTGCTAAAAAGATTGCAAAAAAGACAATGATTATCGTTAAAGAAAATATCTACTTTGCTCTTATCGTTAAATTAGCCATCTTAATCTTATCTGCCTTCGGCCTAGCTTCTATTTGGTTAGCAGTATTTGGTGATGTTGGAGTAGCTCTTCTCTGCGTTCTTAACGCTTTAAGATCAGGAAAAATCAAACAATAATTAATAGGAACTCCATTAGACGGGACAAATATTCCCAAAGAATGGAGTTTTTTATATATTTTTTAAAAAGAAAACTAGAATAAACCTTCTTTGCTATAATTATTAAGAAGGAAGTAAAAACTTATGAATAATACTAAAATTGGTCTTCGCAAATGGGCGTCTTTTATTTTAGCTGGTTTAGTCGGTCAATTAGCGTGGGCTATCGAAAACATGTTTTTAAATCTCTATGCCTTTGATTGCACAGCAGATTATAAATTTATTCCATATATGGTTGCTTTTAGTGCCGCAGCCGCAACAATAACCACATTATTGATGGGCGCCTTAAGCGATAAGTTAAAAAAGCGTAAGGCATTCGTTGTATTTGGCTACATCTTATGGGGTATTTCTATTATTGCCTTTGCTTTCTTAGATCCAAATAACCCAGTTTCAATGGTCTATCATGCTCCATTTATGGCGGGTGTCATGATTGTTGTTATGGACTGTGTTATGACTTTCTTTGGAAGTAC
>CAMOYS010000078.1 GCA_946630435.1 uncultured Caryophanales bacterium
CACCTACAGAAAGGAAACCAAGTCTAGGAAGGAAAGTTCCTCTCTCAAGCTTGAAGTCCTTCAGAGCATTAGCTCTCTCATCATACATATGCTCTGTTGTATAGTTTAAAGCAATTGGCATCTTTGCGGCATTGGCAGCGGTAGGGAACTTAACAGTTCTATTAACTCTGTCTATAGCAAGCAGCATTCCATTTTCAGCCGGAACGGAAGCAAAATCAGTAGCATCAAGTGCGCACTGAGCCTCAATACGACCATCTCTACGGAAGCTTACTTGATTTAATTCTACCTGACCGAATCCATCAATTACAAGTCTTTTATCAGCCATAATAAATCCTCCGTTTATCTATCTCTATATTTAGTAAGAATACTTTCTATACCACTAGGAGACACATCATCCTTAGGAGTATATCCTTCTTCTTCTTTGTTAGTGAAAAGTGTTGGTTGGGATTGAACTAATGTATAAGCCAGCTCTTTATCCAACTCATCAGCCGTCATATCTTCTAACTTCTCTCTAAAAGAATCAACAACTTCATTATCTAACACTTGTGCATAGCGTTCAATAATGCTTTCTTTCTCTTCTTTAATAACAGCAGCTTTAAAGTTTTCTAGCTCTTGATTACTCTCAGTTAAAGTAGTTATCTGCTCTAAAGAGTTCGAATAATTTTCTTTAACTTCATTGAGTTCAGTCTCGATTTCACCCTTTTCCTGTTCTAAAGTCGAGATTTGTCCAACGTGCTCTTCAATTTTCTGGCTAAAGTTTTCATTTTCTTCCTTCAGACCATTGACTACTTCGTCAATTTTCTCATAGGTTCCGCCATTCATTTCTTGCAGTACCTTTAAAGCACGTTTCTCTTCTTCATTAATATCTACGATGTAGCACTTCTCTCTTTGAGTAATTTCAAGAGAATCGGTTTCATCATTCTTCGAATAATAAACTCTTTCATAATCTTTAGATCCATAATTAAAAGTAATGGCATAATTATCATAAACATCGCATACAGCGTAGTCCATAATATATCCATTCTCTTCATTGAATCTAGAATTTAGAAGAGTCCAAATCATATCATACTTCTGATTATCAGAAAGTTTAAAATTCATATGCTTTTCTCCTCCTATACTTTGTTTTGTTTGTAATTCAAATTGCTCAATTCTAGTAACTAAATTTTGAATTGATTCATAAAGTGAATAGAAGGCCGCGCCCTCAAAGCAAGGTTCATAATCCTCACCTAGAGCTTGCAATCCTAAAAAACAACCTTTATTAAAAACAAAGTATTTTTTTCCATCAATATATTTCCATTCACCATCAATTGAATCTGCATACAATTCCATAGATTGAGAACAATTAACTATATTTAAAGCTTCTTGCTTATATATACCAGTATATAATAATACATCTACACAAGCATATTCTCTTTCTACACCATCGTCATCTAAATGTTTTTCCCAAGCAAAATTTGGTTCAAAAGGTACAATTCCATAAATTCTGCCTTCATGACGTTGATGTCCATGGTCTGTAAAATCGTTTTCCATACTATCATAAATACCTTTAACTGGCGCATAGGGGATAGTAGAAATTAACTGTTCTGCAAACTCATCCGTAATATAAGTGCCATTTCGATTGCCATATTTATAAAAAATGCGGCATCTTGCTTTAGAAATAACATCGTTATAAGCAGTTATATCACCATAAAGAGAAAGAGAAAACTTAGTTAAATTTTTATCCATTGACACTTGTACCTCCACCATCTAATGATTTCTCATTAGCAATCGTTTTAGCACTTTTTTCTTCCGCGGGCTTCTCTGGGCGGCCAGGACTATTTCCAGACTCTGTATAAGAAGTACTAAGCGGAATTAGTTTTTCTTTCAAATCTAAAACGTCATTTTCTAAATCTTTAATATTACCAAGCTCTTTTTGGGAAATACCCATAGCCAATGCGGGCAGAATGAAACTGTAGCCAGAATTAGCCATTTTTAATGAATTTTCAATATATTTACTTTCATTATAATAAGTTATAGGAAGAATTGTATATTTAAAAGAAATATTCGTATTACCAAATTTATCATTAATTAAGAAAGTAATTAAGCGAGACATTTTCCGTGCTAATACCATCATTAATGCCATATCATTATTAATAGAAGTTTCTAATGATAAGTTTGATTCTGTTCCAAATAACTGTGGACTAGTACCAGCCTCAGAATAAATATTCGTCATGGCTTTTTCAATACTACTAGTCGAATTATCATTTGAAGTTTTAGAAACAATCGCATCTACATCAGCATAAGTTGTTAAAACGGAAACATTGGGATTTCCCTTCATCATTTTAACAGTTCCTTGATGCATTACTGCTGCTTCATCTGGTTCAAATAATAGTTCACCATCTTGCAGATGAGGTATTTTTTCAACAATAATTTTACGAATTTCTTCTAAATCCCTTTCTTTATTAATATCTCTTGCTTGGTCATATTCAATCGCGGCAGGAATTATGTTTAAAAACGCTGGCTCGCCATTTAAGAATGGTATACATACTCCCATTTCAGCGGGTACAAAAATCCAACTACTTTTAACTTTTCCTAACTTATATCTTCTATACCAATCAGAAATTTTTCTTGGATAAGCCTTTAAAGCTTTTCTTCTATTTTCTCGGTCTGTGATAGTATCAAAATAAGCAACATTAAATTCAATTAAATCATTTCCCGACTCATCTTTAAATCTAGATTGACAAAAAGAAGCAGGTAAGTTTATTAAAACTATAGATTCATTAGTGATTGAACTTATAATGCCAAAATATGCTCCATCGCGCAATGCACGAATGGCTATTTCGGTAAAAAGTAATGGTAGGTCGGCTTTATCAATAAAGTTTATCGCACTATTATACTTTTTAATTATATACGGTTCGGAGAGAGATTTGCCAAAACTTGGATTCGGAATTAACAAACCCGTGTATTTTAATAAAGTAGCATAATGTAATAAAATTCTTGCATAAAACCCACCTTTATTGAAATAATTACGAGAAAGTCTGACCTTTTCTTCTAAAGAACCAGACTCGATTATTTTTTCAATTTCTTCTAAAGTATATTCTTTAAAAGGTTTTCTTCTATACAAGAAAGAACCATTACTTAAACCAGAATAAGAAGCATCGTTAGTAGCTATCATTTTGGTATAGGAGTTTGAAAAAGTAGTTAGAAACTCTTTGTCTTTGTCTCTATCCATTTATCTTCCTCCCGTAAAGAAAACTAATTTACGATTAGTTCCCCGACGTCTATGCTTAGATTGATAGTATTCCTCTTCAAGTTCTTTAATTCTCCAAAGTCCATAAGAAAAAGATGAATACTTATCCTTGGGAAAACGAGAATTAATTCTTTCAAGTACTATATCTAAACTCGCGCCAGTTCTTTTTAAACGTAAATTACTCATTTCTTCAAATAATTTTGTAGTCATTTCATGTGGCATAAGTCGCATGACTCTTTGCTCAGTTGTCATTTTTTGACCTAACTTCGTAGCCAGCAAAGCACTCTTTGCTTCTTGCTCTTTTATTAAAAATCGAACAAGACCACTAGTTAATCTTGAATAACAATTACCATGTATTTTCGAATTAAGAGGCCCATTAGCTTTAATTCCATATAGAATTTTGGGTGCATCTTTGGGTTGAATTTTTTTATAATTATCATCGTTAATAAACCCGTAAGCCGGCAATGTTTGTCCCAATTCATCATATTGCGGCTTAATCATCTCATCAGCTAAACCGACACCCAATCCATTCGTATCAATTACGACTTCGCGCGGATTGAACTTTAACATAATTTGTTTCAAATCTCTCGCTTGAATGGAGAAAGGTTTAGTCTGAGGCGTTCTTCCTAAGACAATTAAATTAACTAAAGTAGTATAAAATTTACCCTTCGCTATATTAACTCTAAAAATACATACTGCGGTCTGGTCAGAAATTCGACCTACGTCCACTGAAATTAAGTAGAATTGTTCTGAAGCGGGTCTATTAATTGCGTGCGTTTCTGGATTTTTTAATTTCCGATATTTAGAAAGTTTCTCGTAAGAGAACCATGCATCCTCACTAGAACCTTGCCAAAGAGATAGATACTCTGTAGCAAAAGACTCGGCGTTATAAGAAGGACTCATCTTTAATTTATTAATATATTGTTTATCAATAAGTCCATGCATGGCGGGCAGCCGCCAGTCGCATCCAAACAT
>CAMOYS010000079.1 GCA_946630435.1 uncultured Caryophanales bacterium
CTATCTTTTCTAGAGGCGTTTCCAACATAACGATATGAAGTTGGCCAGACAATCCATTGGAATAATTTGCAGGTAGCTTTAGCAACATCAAGGAATTTATGTTTGAAAGAAAATACATCATAAGTTTGCATTTTGCGGTAGAGAGTTAATTTGCGACCAAGTTCAATGACTTTATTGCGTAACATCTCACAAAGTTCTTTAACCTCATCAACAGAAGGATTAGTTTTATCACAAAAGTCTTTAAGATAAATTGGTTCACCTATAATAATGTTTGTACGATGAATAGAATTATAGTGAGCGTCAATATATGTTGGAATAATAGGCGCTCCTGTTCTTAAAGCGAGATAAACTACTGATGGTTTAAATTGATGAACTTTACCATCATGAGATAAATGACCTTCAGGGAAAATATTAATAATCTTTTTCTTCTTAAGTGATTTTTCAGCTTCCGCCATAAAAGACATATCGCTGAGTTCGCGGTGGACTAAAATATTACCCATCATTTTTGACATCCAGCCAACAAATTTATGACGATATAAATCTTCACTAACTAAGCATCTCATATGTATAAAAAATGTGAGATAAAGCATAGTGAAATAATCCATAATGGAAACATGGTTAGAAATGAGGATTGAACCGCCTTTTAGCCGAGTTCTTGGGTGTTTTTTGAAGTAATACTTCTTATAACGAAAGTATAGTAAGGTCGGAATTGCGGCAGTAATTTTCGCAAAAATTCGAAACAAAAACTTAAGCATTTTCTTTCCTCTTTTTCATTTCTTCGTAAGAATAAATACAACCACAATATTGTTGTTCATAAAGATTGTATTTTCTAACTAATTCATTACGCTTAAGTTGGCCATTATTCTTTTTAAAATCAGAGAAAAAATACTTAACATTCGGATATTCTTTAGATAATTTTTCTCCAATTTCATTAAGTTTTTGAGCGTTTTTATATCTAGATATAGTCATTACCGTTGTTAAATAATCAAAACCGTTTTCTGAAGCGTATTCCATCGCTTGTCTCATTCTTTTTTCATAACAAGTAAAGCAACGTAAACCACCTTCTGGAATATCTTTAAGTGGTTCTAAAGTTTTGTTATAAGTTTCGTTATCATAAGGAACTTCAATTACTTTGATATCGTAACCAAAATCTCTCTTATAGCAATCAAGTAGAAAATATAATTCGTTAAGTCTTCGTTTATATTCTTCCTCTGGATAGATGTTTGAGTTATTAAACATGATTGTTATATCAAAATATGGGAATAAATAAGTAAGTGGATAGGCACTACAAGGACCACAGCAAGAATGGACTAAAAGTCTTGGCTTTTTTCCCAAAGAGGCGAGTTCTTGTAGGATTTTTTCTCCTTCTAGATAATAATTCTTCTTATTTTCCATGGATAAACATTGAATCTCCAAATGAGAAAAATCTATATCTAGAATCCACTGCATGTTTATAAACTTCTAAGGTAAATTCTCTACCGATTAATGCACTAACAAGCATAATTAAAGTTGATTTAGGAAGATGGAAATTAGTGATCAAACAATCAATAGCTTTAAACTCATAACCAGGTTTAATAAAGATGGCAGTATCTTCACTAGCTTCTTTAAATTCACCAAACTTTTGGATATTGGCTTCTAAAGTTCTAGTCGCTGTAGTTCCAATAGCGATAATTCTTCTTCCTTCTTTTTTGGCTTTGTTAAGTTCATCTGCTACTTCTTTAGTGATGTAATAATGTTCACTGTGCATGACGTGATCTTCAACTTTTTGCTCTTTAACAGGTTTAAAAGTACCTAAACCAATATGAAGGGTAATATCTAAAATAGTGACACCCTTGCGGCGAATTTTATCTAAAAGTTCTTCGGTAAAATGAAATCCTGCTGTTGGAGCGGCTGCGCTTCCAAGTTCTTTGGCGTACACTGTTTGATATCTAGAGTTATCTTCACATTGTTTTTTGATATAAGGTGGAAGAGGCATTTGACCTATTTCATTAAGTATTTCTAAAAAGATGCCGTTATAAATAAATTCAAAGATACGAATGCCTTCATCTTTAACTTCTAAGCATTTTGCTCTTAATTTACCATCGCCAAAAGAAATAATTGTTCCAACTTTAATTGGTCTAGCATTGCCTGTTAAACATTCCCAGATATCACCTTTAATTTGGTGAAGTAAAAGAACTTCAACTTTTGCGCCAGTTCCTTCTTTAATTCCAAATAATCTAGCAGGTAATACTTTGGTATTATTTCTAACTAAGACATCACCTGGACGAAGATAATCGATAATATCATGGAAGATTCTATCTTCATAAGTATTGTTAGATTTATCCACTACTAAAAGACGAGATTCATCTCTAACTTCTTTTGGGGATTGAGCAATTAATTCCTCTGGTAAATAAAAATCAAATAATGAAATATCCATTACTTAAAAACCTCTTTTGGAATTATATTTACGAAGCGTTTCTTCTTTAAATTCTAAGAAACGATCTTCTTGAATAGCTTTTCTAGCTTCTTCCATCATCTTAATTAAGAAGCGAACATTATGAATTGAAAGTAATCTTTTACCAAATGCTTCATCAGCGACATAAAGATGTCTAAGATATGCTTTGGTGTAGTTTTTACAAGTATAGCAATCGCATTCATCATCAAGAGGAGAAAAGTCTTCTTTCCATTTAGCGTCACGAATATTAACTCTTCCTTTTGAAGTCATTAAAGCACCATGACGAGCGATACGGGTTGGAAGGACACAGTCAAACATATCAACCCCTTTTTCAATGCCTTCTAAGATGTAATCAATTGAACCAACGCCCATTAAATAACGAGGTTTATCCACTGGCAAATAATCTACACTATAATCGACCATTTTGGAAAAAACATCCTTAGGTTCTCCAATGGATGTACCTCCGATAGAGTATCCTGGGAAGTCCATTTTGGCTAATTCTTCAGCACAATGTTTTCTAAGTTCTGGGAATTCACCACCTTGAACTATACCAAATAAAGCTTGGTCTTCTCTTTTATGAGCTTCGAGTCCTCTTTTAGCCCATCTTAAAGTTCTTTCAACAGATTCTTTAGCGTACTTTTCTTTAGCAGGATAAGGAATACATTCATCAAAAGACATGATGATATCTGCACCTAACTTTTCTTCTATTTCAATAACGGATTCAGGAGTAAAGAATAATTTGTCACCATTTAAATGAGATCTAAAAATAACTCCTTCTTCTGTAATTTTACGATTCTTTTGAAGTGAGAATACTTGGAAACCACCTGAGTCAGTTAGGATTGGTCCATCGTAATTCATAAATTTATGTAGGCCACCTGCTTTTTGAACAATATCTTCTCCTGGGCGAAGTGATAAATGGTAGGTATTTGCTAAAATAACGCCAGAACCTAGTGATTTAACTTCTTCTGGAGATAAGGTTTTAACTGTGGCTAAAGTACCAACAGGCATAAACATTGGAACTTCAACATCACCATGAGGAGTGTGCAATATTCCGTATCTTGCCTTGGAATTCTTATCAATGTGTTTAATTTCTAAATAAAAATCTTTCATAAGCGACATAGATTATTTCACAAAATATCAAAAATAACAAATATATAATTTAAATATATTTTGTTTTGCCATTTAAAATCGAGGTTTTGATTTACCCCTATTGCAAGCTGAACTTTCTTTCTTTATTCACTAATCGCGTCAGCTAATAATTTAGCAACTGATAAAACTTCAATACCGTTTAACTCTTTTTCAACAGTATCAGTAGTAACAATAACTTTAATTCTTGGATCAAGTTCTAAACTAGAGAAGATAGCATGAGTAGCACAAACATATACTTCTTTAGCGCCGCGTTCAAAGATAGCATCAACTGCGTTATTTATTGTTCCACCAGTATCAATGATGTCATCAACAATTAAACAATATTTACCTTTTACATCACCTACTACTGCAGTGACTTCTGATTTGTTAGGAGCAGGTCTTCTTTTATCAACAAATGCTAAAGAAGCGCCATCAAACATTGAACCTAAATCTCTTGCTCTTAATGCTGAACCATG
>CAMOYS010000080.1 GCA_946630435.1 uncultured Caryophanales bacterium
ACTTTTTGGTATGTTCGATAATAGACTTTCTTTATAGTCCAAATCATAACTATTAACTATATTTTAATTTCTAATAAATTAGATGTCCAAAAATAGTTAGTTATGTTTACTAAATATAGATAAAGGTTTTATAAAAAGAAAAAGTCTCCCTGGCTTATCAAGGAAACTTTTGAGGATATATATTAGTTTTCTAATATAATGCTAGTTTTCTTATCAATCGCGGTTTCGTTAGAAGCATAATCGATAAGTGATCTATTGTTTGGAGTGAATAGACATAATAAGCTATTGACCACAAGTGGGATAGCGAATAGATAAGTGCTCGAAGCGTTAAGAAGAATAATCATAATAGATCGAATGATTTTATTTCTCCATTTAACCTTATAGCCAGCGGAATCACTAAAGGTAATTCCTAAGACATGCATAAAGGCGGTTTCTCCATTCTTATTAATTAAAACTGGAATCGCTATAAATAAGGAAGAGACACTAACGCATATAAGAGCTTCAATTCGTTCAATCGCCTCTAAATCTTTTACTAATGTATTAAACTTTTCACTACTCGTAAATTCAGTTAATGCGAGATTATAAACACCTTTAGTCTTATCAGTGAAGAAATTATAAATCGCTTCATAATATTGCTCTTCATTCTCTTTTTTAACCATGCGGTTATTAGTGACGTCTTTTACTTCATCTAATAAGGTATAAGTAGAATATTCATCATTGAGACTATTTATGGAAAAGATGGCGTTTCTATAGGTTTTTTCATCGAAAAGCATGTATTTTTTATTAAATTCTGCTTCGCTTTTAGTGTCTAAAGTTACATAGTTTTGATAATAAGAATGAATGTTAGAAACAAATGTTTTATATCCCTCATGATCTTTAAGTTCATAAGTGATAGATTTAATTTCTACGAAGTTTCCTTTTTCATCTTTAGAAACATAAAAGAGAGATGATTCTTCCTGAAGCTTATATTGGTTAAGTTTATAGTTTAAATTATGAAAACCAATATCCACCGCCCCATTAACTAAAAGCATAAAGATACCAATAGCTAAAAGAACAACAATAATATTGTCTAATAATGCGGCAATTATTCTTTTATATAAGGGTGCTTGATAAATCTCTTCATCCATTGTTAAAAGATTGCTTTTTCACTTAATTTATCAAAGAGATGGAGGCGATCCATATCAAAGACAAATTCTACTTCATCACCTGGGCGAACTTTTCTTTTCGCCGCAGCTTTACAGACTAAATCAATTCCTTTATAGTCCGCGTGAATATAGTATTCATTACCTAAAAGTTCACTAACTGTAGAGGTAAGTTTAATCGCTGGACCTGGATGAGATACTCTATCTTTATCTTCCACATAAAGGATATCATCTGGTCTAATACCAACATCGATATCAAAACCATCATTTAAGCAAGCATTATATTTTTCAATAAGCTCATTAATTTCATGAAGTTTCTTTTCTTTAACTTCTTCGTATGTTGGTAATTTATTCTTTTTGAATAAAGTCTTAACAGTAAGCTTATTAGAACCTTTTAAGACTGCTTTAGAAACGATTTGATGGGCTTTAACAGAACTATCAAAGTCTGACATATATTCTGGTGCGTTCTCTTCGTTTAGAGGTTTATCTAATTTTTTAAGAGATTCTTTTTCTTCTTGAGTAATTTGGTGTGGCGCTAATTGAACTTCATAATCGATATTTTCGATACGTTTCTTAAGCGCTTCAACTTCATTATTTAAGAAGTTCTTAATGGCTTCTTGTTTTTCTTTTTCAAGTTTATATTCTTTACCTTCGCCTAAATCTAAAACGCCTTTTTTAATATCGTAATGGCCGCTATAGATATTCATCGCTGGAGTTCCAATAAAGGAAGCGACGAATTTATTAGCAGGATGAGTAAAGATTTCTTCAGGTGTACCGATTTGTTGGACAAAACCTTTAGACATAACAACGATTCTTGTTGCCATAGTCATAGCTTCAACTTGGTCATGGGTAACATAGATTGATGTTGTTTTAAGTAATTGATGGAGTTTAATAATTTCACTTCTCATCTTTACTCTAAGTTTAGCGTCTAAGTTGGATAATGGTTCGTCCATTAAAAAGATATTTGCATCTCTAACAATTGCTCTACCTAAGGCCACTCTTTGCATTTGACCACCAGAGAGTTGTTTTGGTTTACGGTCGAGAAGATTAGTTAAATCAAGAATATCAGCAGCTTTACGGACTTTTTCATCGATGACAGCTTTATCATAATGTCTCATCTTTAAACCAAAAGCCATGTTGTCATAAACGGTCATATGTGGATATAAAGCGTAGTTTTGGAAAACCATCGCGATATCTCTATCTTTTGGAGTGAGGTTATTAGAATAAATTTGGTCGATATATAAGTCACCCGCGGTAATATCTTCTAAGCCGGCAATCATTCTTAAGGTTGTGGATTTACCACATCCAGATGGACCAACGAAGACAATAAATTCTTCTTTATTAATGTCTAAGTTAAAGTCATAGACCGCTTGGAAACCATTTGGATAGACTTTATTAATATTTTTTAAAGAGATGAACGATTTAACATTCGGATTTCTCAAGGATTGAAATTTTGTTTTATTTTCTTCCATAACTTTAACTCCTTTATTTTACTTTTTGTAAGCAAGTTGGAACGCTTTCATTGATTTTTTTAATCTTATTTGGATCTACTTTATTCTTTCGATCATAAGTCATTAGTCCGTTAATCTCTTGTTCCACATCATATAGTTGAGTGTAACAATAGCCAACAACACATTTTGATTTAGTAATCGCAGCGTAAATCTTCTTAAGTTCTTTAATATAATCTTCTTCGCCTTTAACGGAAGTATATCCCCAGCCACTTGTCTTATCTTTTTGGTAAGAAACCCCACCAAATTCAGTAAGCATGAGAGGAACTTCGTTATTTTCATAACCTGGAATAATGATTTTTCTTCCTGCTGGCGAACTACTTAGCATTGACTTACGGTCTTTAAGGGAATCCACGAAGACTTTATAAGTTTTCTTATCACCTTTTTCACCATGCATATAGTTATGAACACTATAGATATCACTTTTAGTGAGTTCCCAGCCATCATTTCCTACTACTAAGCGAGATTTATCTAATGATTTACAAAGATAATACATAGAGTTTTCGAATAATTGCTCTTCAATAATGTGTTCACAATTAGCGATACCCCAAGACTCGTTAAGTGGGACATATGTCACAATTGATGGGAAGTTATAGTAACTAAGAATGATATCGTGCCATTCTTTCTGCATGATACCCATTAGTCTAGAGCCAAAGATTTGACCCGCTGGATATTCAAGCCAACTAATAAAGCCAAGCTTATCACATAAATAGTAATAATATGGATCTTCAACTTTTTGATGCATTCTTCCCCCATTAAATCCAAATGCTTTCGCCGCTAAGATATCTTCTTCTAAGTTTTTAACACTTGGGAAGGATAAAATACCATCACGGAAATAGCCTTGAATTAAGACGAGTTTTTGATAATATGGACGGTTATTGAGATAGAAGATTCCTTTATCAAAATGAACCTTTCTCATTGCAAAATAAGTGCTAATATCTTCAATAAGTTCACCCTTTTCGTTAAATGTCTTAATGAATAAATCATAAAGAACTGGGTGTTCTGGAGACCAACAATGAAGTTGATCATGTAAGGTATATTCCCCTATTTTTGATTCGTCCCACACTCTTAATTCATGTTCTATTTCTTTAAGATTACGGGAGTTTTCAATTGTTTCTTTAATTAATGATTCACCGTTAAGTTTAATTTCATAAATAATCTTAGAAGGTGCTTCATTATATTGTTCTTTCACTTTTAAAGTGCCACGATCAATATCAGACACCATAAAAATGTTATCTAAATAAGCTCTATCAAGAACTTCTAAATAAACACTTTTATAAATGCCACTTGTTTTGGTGTAGAAAATAGATTCACTATTCTCTTTCCAATATTGTTTTCCTCTAGGAATTTCTTGATCTTCCATTGGATCATAACAATAAACACTAAT
>CAMOYS010000081.1 GCA_946630435.1 uncultured Caryophanales bacterium
TATGATAGCATTGACGCTATCAAAATGTAAATAATAATGATAATGAAAAATCGCCATCATTCAGGCGATTATCATCTAAATAAGAATTAAAGAGGTAAATCTTTCTTAATAAATCTTCTTCCACCGATATAGGCAAATACTAAGCCTATCATAGCAAGGATAACTAACTCATATATCCATTCAAATGAGAAGATAGTTAAGTCCACATCTTTAACAAATATCGCGTTACAGAAATTCGACATAGAGGCGGTATCAATTAAATAAAACAAAGATAGATAGTTAAAGAAATACATTGATCTAACCCCGATACCTACTGCAACAAAGGCTTCATTACCAAATAAACCTAAGATACAGCAGATAAAGCTAAGAACACTAATACCACCACCAACGGCTAAGGAATGGTTTTGTTTATTAAAGAAACAAGAGGCTCCAAAACAAATGCCAGATAAACCGAATATTGCAAAGAATGAACCAACGCAGAAGAGTAATGTTCTTAAAGGAATCCATCTCACTTCATTACCGCTCGATTTAACAATTAAAGTCGATATACCTTCACTAGCAATAGCACTAACTGTAATAGCGATATACATAGCGACAATAGAGCTAACTAAGAATAGATACTGCGTTCTAATAACTGTTTTACGGTTTGTTGGGGTGGATAATACGTACGCCATTGAACCATCATTTACCTGCGATACGACTAGTTTATTAGAAGCGATAATAACATAAATCATCGGTAAAAGAACACCAGATATCTTATAGATAAGTTCTGCTAAGATAGAGTTTAAGTCCATCTGAGACATCGCTTGTATCCTAGTTAAATTAAAGCCCATAGTTTCAAGTAAACCTAAGACCGTTAACCAGTTTAAGTCTTCATCTTTAACATAAGTAGAGACCGCGTTCATATCGATATTAGTAAAGATATTTTTACTACCGATCGCTAAGTTAATGATAATAAAGATTAAAGCAGCCCCTGCGGCTAAAGTAATCCAGATCACACGGAGAGATTTAAAAGATTGATTAAAAAGCGGTTTAGAGATAAATTCTTTTTTCTTTTTAGTGTTATTCATGACTGCTTCCATTTTCTTTTCCTCCTTCCACATGCTCTAAGAAATATTTTTCTAAACTATATTGTCTTTCAACTATCGACTTGATGTTATGTTTTCTAAGTTCCCTTATCATTCCATCCGTCTTAGCTAATTCTATTTTCACTACTAACTTCAGTTCTTTTTCATTTTTATCTAAGACTTCTATTTGGGATGTATCACTACTATCCATATCATCTTTATCAAAGAACGTTATTTCATATTCTCTAAACGGACGAGAATGGATTTCTTTCATATCGACGATATCGATTATCTTTCCATCTTTAATAAAGGCAACATAATCACATGTATCTTCTAGTTCATCAAACATATGATTAGACATAAATATCGTTGTGCCTTTTTCTTTTTCTTCTTTAATTAAGTCGATAAAGGCTTTTCTCATTAATGGGTCTAAACCAGTTGTTGGTTCATCAAGAATTAAGATATCTGGTTCTTTCATAAACGCGGCGGTTAACGCGGTTTTTTGTTTCATCCCCTTAGACATTCTTTTTAAGTTAGCGGTAGGATCAAGTTGAAGCATATTAATTACTTGTTCCGCTTTCGCCATGGATTTTAGCCCAAGCATCTCCGCTTGAATGTTTAAAAATACTGTACCAGTTTCAACTTCAGGGAAAGCTATTTCACCTGGAACATAACCGATATATTTTTTAATTTCTTCACTATCTTTCCAAGCATCAAGTCCATTTATAGTGACACTTCCTTTATCAGGCTTAATAAAACCCATCATATGTCTAATTGTTGTGGTTTTCCCACTTCCATTAGTGCCACAGTAACCAAATGTTGAACCCCTAGGGATATCAAAGGAAATATCAAAGATACCACGGTTATTCCCGTAGTCTTTAGTGAGGTTTTTAACACTGATAATAATGTCTTTTTCTTCCATATAGTTTATTTCTTATTTCCTTTAACCCCTTCTAGACCACCGAATTCTTTTTCTTCTTTATAAAAAGACATGAAGTAATCTTGTAAGGTAAATGGTTTTTCTTCGAATTCTTTGATTTTAATGCCGTATAAAGAATCGAAGAACTTTTTATAATCTTCCTTATTAAATTCAATTGAAGCGGTAAGTTTCTTTTCATTTGATTCAACTAAATTAAAGGTATTTCTTTCTTTTAAATAAGTATCCATATTTTCTTTATCTAAGAAATGAAGGATATAGGTTTGTTTAGAGGCGTTTTTAAGTTCATCCGCTTTAAAGGTGGAGACGTGTTTACCGTCTTTAATAATGGAGATTGTGTCACATGTTGCGTCTACTTCAGAAAAGATATGAGAAGAAAGTAAGATCGTTTTACCTCTTTTCTTTTCTTCTTTAATAAAATCAATGAAGACTTTCTGCATGATTGGATCAAGTCCAGAAGTAGGTTCATCAAGAATTAAAACATCTGGATCATTCATAAAAGCAGATACGATAGCGAGTTTTCTTTTATCCCCAAGTGACATAGATTTAATAGATAATGATGGGTCGAGCTTAAAGATATTAAGAAGATGCTTAAGCATTTCTTCATTTCTTTCGCCTCTCATCTCCTCCATCATCTTTAAAAATTCGTTACCATTCATATATAAAGGTAAAGCGGGTTCACCTGGAAGATAACCAACTTCTTTTAAGATCTTATCGGTGTTATTAAATGTTTCCATACCAAAGATTTCAACTTTACCTACGGAAGTTTTACTAAAGCCCATGATATGTCTAATCGTCGTGGATTTACCCGCGCCATTAGGGCCTAAATAACCATAGCATTCACCTTTATGGACTTTAATCGAGACATCAAAAACCCCACGACCATAGCCATAGTCTTTAGTTAAATGTTCTACATTAATAATAACTGGGTTTTCTTCGCTCATTTCTTTGTTAATCCTAGTTTTAAAACGTGATAGTCACGGTATTCTAAACCGTTATGATCATCTTTAAAGTGAGTATTGATTTGTTTAATATCATCTAGAGTTGGATGAGAACCAATTGGATGAGGACCTTCAGGTGTATTGATTGGCTTTGGATCAGAAAAATCTAACATTCCTAAATCATATCCATACCAATAGATTTGGAAGATTAAGTCATTAGAAGATACTGGAAGGAAGAAGTTAACATAGTTAGATGATATATTAGCCACAAAGATTAAGTCGGTGATTGTTTGAGGGATTTCAAATTCCCCTAAGATAGAGACACCGATATTTAAACGGGTTTCATCATAGATCTTTTCATCTTCATTAACTTTATAATATCCTTTGATAGGGTTAAATTCGGAGATGAAATCCATGATATCGATATCGCTATCATCTCCTTCACCACTTCCTTCGTCTTCACTTGTATTAGTGGATGTAGTTTCACTAGTTAATGATGTAGTTTCTTCGCTAGTGCCATCGAATAGATTAGTAAGAGAGGTAACTGAAGTTTCACTAGTAGGATCAGATTTAGCCATATTTAAGTCGAGGTTAAGCTCAAAGTTTTTACCTTTATCTTTATTAGTGTCATCATAATAAGTTTCGAAGAGTTTTAAAGATACACCCATATGGGTACCTTTTGATTTTCCCATTTGGAAAACATATTCCCCAGCGTAACCGTTATTCGTGCAGCTCACTAATAAAGGTAAGACGGAGGCAAATGATAATAATTTTAGATATTTCATAGGCTAGTCCTCTACTTATGACTTAAATATGTTAAAAGTGTAACATATGGCTTATTTTTAAGAAATATTTATTTATTAAAGATATAGATATATTTATAAAGAAAACCCAAGGTAGATATGTTTACCTCGGGTT
>CAMOYS010000082.1 GCA_946630435.1 uncultured Caryophanales bacterium
GGCATACAACCTTCAAAATAATGTTTATCAAATTCATGAACCATCGCTAGTTCAGCATTAACTAGTTCATGATAAAATACATCATATTCTTCTTTAGAGAATGGACAATTGATATAAGAATCATCACCTTGGTCGTAGCGGCTTTTATAGTAAGCTTTATTAAAATCAATCGATTCTTTTTTTATAATAGGCGCGCTAGCATCAAAGAAAAATAAGTCCTCAGAATTGGTAATTTTTTTCAAAAAAACCACTAGGGAGTCGCTTGTAAGTGGCCCAGTCGCTACTATAGTAGGAAAAGATTCATCAAGTGAAGCGACATCTTCTTCATGAATAATTAAGTTAGGAAAAGACTTAAGTTTTTCGGTTATATATTTAGCAAATAGTTCTCGATCCACTGATAAAGCACCACCACTAGGAACTTCAGATTGGTTTGAACTTTCCATCATGATTGAACCCATTAAACGGATTTCTTCTTTTAATAAACCACATGCATTAGTGATAGCTTTGCCTTTTAATGAATTAGAGCAAACGAGTTCACCAAAGTATGGAGTTTCATGAGCAGGTGTCATTACTTTAGGACGCTTCTCATATAAATGAACTTCATAACCTTTCTTTAGCAAAAAATAGCAAGCTTCTGAGCCTGCTAATCCTGCTCCGATTACATTTATTCTTTTCATCGGAAGATATTATAACAACTTTTTATATTTATTTCTTTGAATAAACATATTTTTCGGTATGTTTACACTTTGGATAATTAGAACAGCCTAAATATGAACGGCCTTTATATTTTTTAACGACCATATTTCCACCACATTCAGGACATTCTTTAATAACTTTTTTATCGTTGGCTTCTTCGTGTCTTACAAAATCACAATCTGGATAACCACTACAACCGACAAATCTTCTACGGTTAGTCGTATAACGATAAACTAGTTTCTTGCCACATTTTGGACAAGTTTCATCTAAATATTCAATTTCCTTTTCAGGAAGTTCTTTATATTTACAGTGAGGATAATTGGAGCAGCCCACAAATTCACCAAAGGTGGAGTTTTTATAAACAAGCGGACTACCACATTTTGGACAATTTCTTCCCGCAGGAACTGGATCATCGTTATACATGATCTTGGCTTTTTCTTCACAAATATCCATAAATGGATAATAGAAATCATTTAAAACTTCCACTCTCGATTTAATTCCATCTTGAATTTGGTCAAGTTCAGTTTCCATGTTCGCGGTGTAATTAACATCGATTATTTCTGGGAAATATTTAAATAAGACATGATTTGTACGATAACCTACTTCGGTTGGAGTAATGATACCTTTTTGCGAAACAATGTAGTCTCTTTTAATTAAGGTAACGATTGTTGAAGCATAAGTAGAAGGTCTACCAATACCCATTTCTTCCATAAGTTTAACTACTTTAGCTTCGCTATATCTAGCTGGTGGAGTAGTAAATTCTTGTTGGTTTTTAATCTTAATAATCGCGTATTCATTACCTAAAACAACATTAGGTGTAATAGTATCAGGTGTATCTTCTTTACTACGATAAACTTTAGTGTAACCGTCAAAAGTTGTCTTTTCAGTATCGTATTTAAAGGTAACTCCATTAGAATCAAAAGTAATTGTGGTAGTTTCGTATTCTTTTGGAGTCATTAAAGAGGCGATCGCTCTTTGATAGATGAGTTTATAAAGTTTATATAAATCTGTTCTTTTAAAAGAAGAACGTAATGCTTCTGGGAAACGATAAACACTAGTTGGACGAATAGCTTCGTGAGCGTTCTGTGCGTTTTTAACTTTGCTGCCACGCTTGATTGTGCCCAAATATTCTTTACCAATATGTTCAGTAATATATTTAGTCGCGCTAGCAATAAATGAAGCACTAAGTTGAGTGCTATCAGTACGAATATAAGTAATTAAACCAATACGTTCACCATCAATTTCAATACCTTCATAAAGTTCTTGCGCTAAAGATGCGGTCTTAGAGGCACTAAAACCATATTGATTGAATGCTTCTTGTTGTAAAGATGAAGTTGTAAAAGCAGGTTTTGATTCTTGTTTTTTACTAACGGTTTTAATATCGCTAACTTTGGCGAATTGTCCCATTTGTTCAAGAATCTTATCGTTAACTTCTTTAGAAGAAATCTTCTTTGCTTTGTTATTTAAACCATAGAAGTTCGCTTTAATAACACTTTCATCTAAGCCAATCTCTGCGGATAAAGACCAATATTCTTCTGGAACGAAGTTTTTAATTTCATCCTCATGATCACAAATTAGTTTTAAAGTAGCAGATTGAACTCTTCCCGCCGAGCGAGATTTAATCTTCTTCTGCATAATATTTGAAAGTTTAAAGCCAATAACGCGGTCAATAATTCTTCTTGATTCTTGAGATTGAACAAGATTCATATCGATTAAACGAGGATTATTAATTGCTTCATTTATTGATTCTTTCGTAATCTCATGGAACTCTAGTCTTTTCGTTTTAGATAAATCTAAGCCTAGGATCTGGGCTAAATGCCATGCGATAGCTTCTCCTTCACGGTCAGGGTCGGTTGCGAGAATTACTTCTTCAGCTTTTTTACTTTCCGCGCGTAATTCATTCACGATTTTATATTTTGATGAGTCGATTTCATAATGCGCTTTAAAGTCATTATCTGGTTCAATACCAAAGCCACCAACACCTTTTTTGGAGAGATCACGAAGGTGACCCTTCGTGGCCATAACTTTATAGCCTGCACCAAGGTATTTGGAGATGGTATTACACTTATTTGGAGACTCAACAATGACTAATTTCATAATATATCGCCATAAATGATAAACATAAAACAATATAAGTCAACAAGGGAAATTTGGACCTTATTATCTTAAAGATTATTAATATTCTTTAACCTCGCTCGAAAAATTCTTTCGCACTTCTTCACTTACTTCATACTTCCCTTTACCTAAGGCTACTTCATGATGGAAATCCTCAATTGATTCAATTAAAGCTGCTCCTGAAATAGCTAAACGATTGCATAATGAATCTTCTCCAGCGTGATGAGGAAGAACAAAAATATTATCGACAGTGTTAAGAGCAAAACTAACTGTAACTTGGCTACCAGATCTTACTTTAGCTTCTGGAACAAATAAAAATCTAGCGCAGTGAGCTATTATTCGATTTCGCCACGGGAAATTCGTTGGTAATGGTGCGTGTTTATTCGCGTGCTCAGATATTAATAATCCATTTTCTTTAATATATTCATATAATCTTTTATTGTCTTGAGGATAACAGTAATCTATTCCACTACCTAAAACTGCTATCGTTTTACCATTTACTGCGATCGACGCTTCATGAGCCACTGAGTCAATTCCATGAGCCATACCAGAAATAATGATATATTCTTTAGCGATTTCTTTAGCGATTTCATATCCTTTTGTCCTTCCATAATTTGATGCGTTTCTTGATCCTACTATTGCAGTAATCTTCTCTCTATCATTTAAAAGAGATAAATCGCCATAATAATAAAGAACAAATGGCATCTTAAAACATGTCTTAAGAACTTCAGGGTAATCATCATCTAAGGCGGTGACTACTTTAGACTTGATACTTTTTAAAGCGGACTCAACTTCGTCTTCAGTAAAATCTAAATCTTTAGCGCATATATGCTTATAGATTTCATCCCAATTCGCGTCAAAACGCATGTTTAAATAAATTAAAATGTCTCTTGCTTCCATAAAAAGACCTCCTACCAATAAGTAGGGG
>CAMOYS010000083.1 GCA_946630435.1 uncultured Caryophanales bacterium
CCACTAAGTAGGAGAGGTAAAGTTAATATAATTAAAGTGTTTTTCGTTTTCATCGCCCCTAAATGATATATTTAAATTTAATAAGATTCAATTTATTCGCATCAAATTAATAAATCTTACTTTTAAAAATATAAGGATATATCGAACTTTACTTTTAACTCTTGTTTAAATATTTATCGTTGCTATAATGATTTTAGTTTCGTTTTTGGCAAAACCGAAGTAATTCGGCGACGCAAAGCTATAGGGTCCATAAGTATGGATAGCCAGTTGCAATTAGCTTTTAATCTCGGTGTTACCATAAACAAAACGTAGCATCGATTTTTATTTATTAAGGGGTAAAAATGGAAAGAAAAAGAAGATTTAGAATCCCAATTTATGTTAAGACTATTTTCTTAATTATCTTTTTAGCTTCTTTAGTGGTCATCACCGCGATGTCTTATTTCTCTATTGTCTTAGATAGAAATAACTATAATAGCTTTACTTCTACCGCGACAAGACTCGCGGAAACAACATCCGAAGTCCTTAATAAAGATGATGTTAAATATTTAAAAGATAAAATCGCTCCGATATTTGAAGCAAGTGATCCTAAACCAACCTCTAAAGAATGGGGCAGTGATGATTGGAACGCTTATATCGCTCAATTTGAATTTCTTTATGAAGATCCAATCTTTATTAGAACTAAAAATATCTTAACGAAGATGGGGACCGCTAACGAAGTGGAATGTGTCTATCTTTGTTATGTTGATCCTAATTATAAATTATTCATTTACCTCTGTGATGGCGCGGAAATAGATGCTTGCCCTCCAGGCTGTATCGATGAACTTTATGATGTTAATAAAAGAGTCTTAGATGATCCGACAATTGGTTTCCCTCCATATGTTACAAATACTGAAGAATATGGTTATTTAGTCACAAGTGGCACTCCTATTTATTATGGAGAAGGGGACACAAAAGAAGTAATAGCATACGCTACAGTAGATGTCTCGATGAACTTAATTCGTGATGAACAAGCTAAACTCATCACTAATATGTTTATCTTCCTTTTAGGTATCACCGCGGTAATCTCAGTTATCGGTATAGTTGCAGTGCATTTCTTTTTTAATAGACCAATGACGAAATTAACTAATGCGATCAAGTCTTACGATAACGAAAACCAAGAGAAGACTCATCGTGTCTTTACTAACTTAAACATCAATACCCGTGATGAAATTGAAGACTTTGCTATCGCTTTAAAGAAGATGGAAAACGATATCAATGATAGAATGTACGAACTCCTTCGTATGAATAAAGAACTAATTAGCGCCCAAAAAGAGACGAAAAAGATGTCCGAACTTGCGAATAGAGATGGATTAACTGGTGTTCAAAATAAGATTGCTTATAACTCGGAAGTAGAAAAGATTAATAAAGCTATCTCTCTTAACGTTCAAGAACCATTTGGTATAGCTATGATTGACCTTAACTATTTAAAACTCACTAACGACGAGCAAGGTCATGATGCTGGTGATGAATCATTAATTAAACTTGCTGATATCATTTGTGAAACATTTAAGCATTCTCCTGTTTATCGTATTGGTGGAGATGAATTCGTAGTTATCTTAAGAAAGAGCGACTATATGAGAGCGTCTATCCTCCTAAATAACTTCAATAATCAAATTGATGAAGTAACGAATAATATGAATCTTAAACAATCGGAAAGAATAAGCGCGGCGATCGGATATAGTACTTATTCTAAAGATAACGATAAATCAGTTGAAGATGTCTTTAAGCGCGCTGATAAAGCCATGTATGAACGTAAACATCAGATGAAAGAAAAGAAATAATAATGTACTTAGTAATAATGGACTAAGTTATATTAGAGATCCATCACTAGTCACTTGGCGGTGGATTTTCTTTTATTTATCCTCGTTTAAGCGTTATTATTTTTCAATTTATTTTGTTATGATTTTATATAATAATTAAGAATAATTATGAAAAAGAGTGAGACATTTAACGTTAAAAAAAGAATCCCTCATATGATTGTTTTTGGGACGATTTCTTTACTCTTAAATATCTTTATTCTTGTTAACGCTGGAATGGATGGATCTAAATCTAGTAATTTCTCTGATTTAATATCCACCTTTATTTCTATGATCATCAATAGTGGTTCTGATGTCGACACTCCTAAAGTAGATGTGAATAAAATAACATTATCTTATCCAAATACCGGGGTTAATGTTCGTCCAGGCTATAAATCTAACGAAATACCTTTAGGAGGCACTAAATTATTAACTGCTTCTATTGAACCATCTAACGCGACTAATAAAGGGGTTATCTTCACCTCTAATAGTGATAAAGTTAAAATCTCCCAACAAGGTTTAAATGCTTATGTTGAAATAACGGAAATTGGTACTGATTACACGATTATTGCTACTAGCCAATCGAATAAAGAAATTAAAGCCTCATACACCTTTAACTGTGTAGACCTTAAAGCTCCATATAGTTTTGATATCGAAGAGAAAGATATCACAATCTATGAGGGTTTAACTTACCCTCTTGATATTAAAAACACGACCGAAGGTGTTGGTTATAAAATTGTTGGAGATCGTTACTATAATAATTATCTACTTGAACTTGATTCAAATGATGACACGATTGTGTCCACTCACGATAATTTAGTTCTTAAAGCTGAAGCAGTAGGAACTACCACTGTTAAAGTCCTTAACAAAGAAAGTAACGCCTCTATTAACTTAAATGTGGAAGTTCTTCCTAATCCAAACCCAATTGTTCCTGTAACTGACTCATGGAATATTGTTACTAGTGAAGCAGTAGCCTATATCGGAGACGTTGATTATGATGGACCATCTTATGGTGAAGAAGGTTTACATCACACTAAACTTGATATTGATTGGGGAAGTAATCCTCCTAGTGATAAAGGTTTAATCTATACTTCATCTAACCCATTAATCGCGATGGTGGATAATGAAGGTAATGTTAGAGGGTACCGTAATACTGGTGTAGCTAAAATAAGAGCGACATCCACATTTGACCCGACTATCTATAAAGAAATTGATATCGAAGTTAAGAAAGTTGATGTTACTGAAATCACTTTAGGCTCCTCAAATAATGAACTAGAACACGGTTCCTTCTTATCAATTGGCGTTAATGTTGAACCAATTAATGCATCCGATAAATCTTTTAAAGTGGAAACATCTAGTTCTGAAATCTTAGAAATAGCGAATAACGGAACATCTATAAGAATTTACGGCAATAAGAGTGGGTTTGCTTCAATTACCTTAAGATCTAATTCAAATCCAGAAGTAAGTGTTTCTCGTAGCTTTACAGTTACTCCTAAAGGAATTATTAATGACGAAAATAAAGATGATGTCTTTGCTTTCTTTAGAAAATCAATTGGGCACTTCTTATTATTCTTAGTCTCTGGTTTATTCACTACCTTAGCGATTTATTATCTCTTCTTCTTTGATAAAACAAGTAAGAAATGGCTCACTTATGTTGCTTCACTTTTAACTGGCTTTATCGTCGCTGGCGTTTCTGAACTTATTCAACTTGTCACCCCAGGAAGAAGTGGGTTATGGGCGGACGTTGGAATTGATACACTTGGCTTCTTCTTTGGTGCGTTATTTATCTTCTTATTCTATTTAATTTATAACAAGATAAAGTCACTCCGTGAAAAGAAAAAGGACTAAGA
>CAMOYS010000084.1 GCA_946630435.1 uncultured Caryophanales bacterium
TCGCAGTGAAGTCTCCAAGCGATATGAGCCTTCTTATCATTGGATAATGAATTAATCCAACCCACTAAAGTTTGGTTATCATGGGTACCACTATAAACGATCATATTATCACCAGATGGCATATAGTTATCAAAGATAGTGAATTCAACAATATGCATGCCAGGGAGATTTTGTCTATCTCTTAATTCAATAACACTTGGGAATAAATCGCCTAAGTCTTCCGCGATTAATTCAGCATTTGGATAGTTTTTATAAAGTTCTTCAAAAAATTTATCACGTGGACCAATCTTCCATTCACCAGTACGACCGTTAGTAGCGCCTTCTGGAATAACATAATATGTGTCGAACGCTCTAAAGTGATCTAAACGTAAGATGTCGCAGTGTTCAGTTAAATAGCCGGTACGATTGACGAGTAATGAATAATCATTCTCTTTCATCTTATCAAAGTTATAGATTGGAGAACCCCACATTTGTCCATCCGCGGCGAATTGATCTGGTGGACAGCCAGCTTGAGAAGTTTGTTTGCAGTTACTATCAAGCATAAATTCATCTCTATGGAGCCATACATCAATTGAATCAAATCCAACATAGAATGGCATATCTGCAATGATTTTAATTTTCTTAGAACGGGCATATTCTAATAATTCTTCCCATTGTTTAGAAGCAATCCATTGTTCAAATTCAATTAATTCAATTTCATCCTTCTTATTACGTGGAGGAAGTTTGTGGTTTACAAAGTAATCACGATATTCATGTGGCCATTCATTCCAGTGGATAGTCACTTCTTCATCTTCACTTTTAAACATATTTTGGAAGGTGACAAATGTAGCAAAAACTTTAACCCATTCATTCTTCTTAACGAATTCTTTCATCTCGCTCATTGAGGTCTTACGATATTTTTCAAAAGCGAGTTTTAACCAATAAGATTTAAATTTATCAATATCAATATAGTCCACACGAGTGGTATGGCTATAATGTTCTGGGACATTTTTAATTAATCCCATTTCTTCTAATTTAGTTAAAGATATATAGCGTTTATCAATAGCTTGAGAGCAGGTTGACATATATGGTGAGTTACCTGGACCAATTGGGTTAAGTGGGAGAATTTGCCAATAAGAATAATTTTCTTTCTTAAGCCAATCGATAAAGCGGAAAGCATCTTCCCCAAAATCACCAATTCCGTGTTCGCTTGGTAAAGAGGAAACTGGAAGTAAAACACCCCAGTTTTTCTTTGGATATTTTTCTTCTGCTAAGCCATAGTAACGAAGGACAAAATCAACACCACTAGCTTCGATATCTTTGGTAACGAATTTTGCCAAATGATGGAGTTCTTGTGGGGAATTTTCCATTACGACACTATATTCAACATTATTGAACATGTCTAAATCTTCCCAGGAATCTCCAATCGCCATCGCGTTCTTTTTATCGATTCCAAGTTTCTCTAAAACAATGTTAACTCCATTACCTTTTTTATGTTCATGATAAGTAACACTAACCGCGCAATCATGGTAACGATTGTATTTTAAATCTCTTGGAAGAAGTGGATATAGCCACCAATCTTGATCTCTTCTAGAGAAAAGGATACAAGAGACAACTTTCTTATTATGATAGTCTTTAACTGGTGGAACTTCTTCAGCATAAACTTCAAAAGTATAATCAACTTCTTTAGTTTTAGGTGCTGCTAAAAAGGCATCTTTAGTGGAAATACATTCAATAGTTAATCCTGACTCAATAGTGTGTTTACATAAGGAATTAAGTAAGCTAGCTGGAATTGTGTCTTGATAGACAACTTTATTTCCAATCATTACTACTCCACCATTTTCGGAAACAATACCATCAGGTTTAAATAATTTTAATAAACCGGTTTGTTCGATTGTGTGATAAGGTCTAGCGGTATTTAAAAAGACCTTGATACCATCTCTTTGAGCTTTCTTAAGTGATTCAATAGAAAGAGTGTCGAAGACGTGACCTTTACGATGGTTTAAAAGGGTGCCGTCTATATCGACGAATATAATTTGGACATCAATTTGTTTCATATTAATTATTTTATATTCCTTATTTTATAAGTGATAGAACAATTTAAGAAAGATATTAACTATTTCATGGAGGCATTCATTAAGAATCTTCCAGTATCAACGATATATCGAATATGTGTACCGTTTGCAATTTCTCCAGCCTGATCAGTGGCCTTAAAAGTAAAAGTTAGTTTCTTATCTTCAACTTTACTTAACGTTACTTCAATTTTAAATGATCGTTTTATGAATGTTGGAGAAATGTGATTAATATCGAACTTAGAGCCGACGGTTGTAGTCAACTTATCCATCTCATCTTTTAATAAAATAACACATAGGTTCTCCACTAATTGGACGATTCGAGGGGTTGCTAGAACTTCTAAAGTACCACTTCCAATTGAGCGAGCAGTATCTTCTTCATCAACTGTAAATTCTTTGCTAATTTTTAATCCTTTTTTAAGCATATCTTTAGCTCCTTATTTATATAAATCAAAGTAATATTGAGTGATTGTTTTTGGTGATATCCCGTTAGTGTGTCTTAAATAATATTGAAGTAAAGAAACATAACCATTGATATATTGGTGAAGTTTAAGTTCAAGAGGAATATTGTTATCCCCCATCGCTTTCATTTTAATTAAGCTTTCAATTAATGGGGTTAATCTTTTACGAAGTTGGTTTAAGAATATCTTTGATCCAGAACTATTTAAGATTGGAATAATATCATCCTTGTCTTCTAAGAAGTGACAGAATGAATGTTCAATTTTATGGATATAATCTTCTGAACTATTAGAGGAATAATCGTGATGTTTTTCAGTACTAAGATGTTTATCGAAAATATGATTAAATACATCATCACAAATATTCATTAAAATATCGTCTTTCTTCTTAAAATAAACATAGAAGGTTGATCGTGAAATATTTGATTCACGAATAATATCACTGATTGAAATATTATCGTAGGAAGTTTTCTTCATTAAAGAAAGAGTCGCACTATAGATTTTATCTAAGGCTGATGCTTCGTTTGCTTTATATCTCATAGGAATAATATATCACAAATCGAACAATTTGTCCTATTATTGTTTGATTATTTGTTAATTAACTAAAGTCCTTATGTTAACATAACCACATAATGAACAAAAATAAAAAGGAACTGAGTTTAAAAAATAAGCGACTTATTATCCTTTTTTCTTTAATAGCTGCACTCATAATTTTATTTATCGCTTCAATATTTATTGGTACAAGCGGTATGTCATTTTTAGATGGTTTAAAAGCGTTATTTAGAATTGGTGATGAAACAAATATCATTATTATTTATAACATTCGTCTTCCTCGTATTTTAGCAGCGATTATTGCAGGGATTGCTTTAGCAATTAGTGGAACAATCATGCAGACTGTTTCTAATAACGATATGGCTTCCCCTTCTACTTTAGGGGTTAGTAACGCTGCGGTCTTAGGTGCAAATATCGCAATTATCATTTTAGGTGGAGGAATTATTTCATCCCACGGAGGAATTGTTGATATTTCTAATCCATATGTTGTAGCGATATTTGCGTTTGGATTTGCTTTACTTGCGACATTACTAGTTTTAGGATTAGCTCATTTTAAAAAGTTTAGACCTAGCACCACTATTTTAATTGGGGTGGCTATGGGGACTTTCTT
>CAMOYS010000085.1 GCA_946630435.1 uncultured Caryophanales bacterium
ATTATTTACCCTCCAATTACTTTCTAAATGGAATTCCAAGTTCACTTAATAAATCGTAAGCTTCTTCATTAGATTTGGCAGTTGTTACAAATACGATATCCATTCCACGTACTTTTACAACATTGTCATATTCTATTTCAGAAAATATTAATTGTTCTTTAATTCCAAGTGTGTAGTTTCCACGTCCATCAAATGCTTTAGGAGAAACTCCTCTAAAGTCACGAACACGAGGAAGTCCAATTGATACTAACTTATCCATAAAGTTGTACATGTTGTTTCCTCTTAATGTAACCTTACATCCGATTGCTTGTCCTTCTCTTACTTTAAATCCTGCAATTGATTTTCTTGCTTTTGTTATAACAGGTTTTTGTCCTGATATAAGTTCAAGATCTTTAACAGCAGCTTCCATAAGTTTAGAATTTCCTGTAGCGTCTCCTACACCCATATTAATAACGATCTTCTCAAGTTTTGGTACTTCCATAATAGTAGTATAATTATGTTTTTTAATTAAGCTTGGAACGATTTCATTTACATATCTTTCTTTTAGGCGGTTCATAAATCAATTCCTCCTTCCACTAATCAATCTTCTCGCCAGATTTTTTAGCGACTCTTACTTTTTTATCTTTTTCTATAGTATGACCAATTCTAGTTCTTTTCTTTGTTTTAGGATCAATCAACATTACATTAGATGCATGAATAGGTGCTTCTGTCTCAAGGATTCCACCAGTTTCTTGTCCGTTTCCTTTTCTATGTTTTTTAACGATGTTTGCTCCTTCAACTATAACACGGTTTTCTTTCTTTAATGTTTTAGTGATTTTTCCTTCTTTTCCTTTACTAGATCCGGCAATTACTACAACTTTATCTCCAACTTTTAAGTTCATAATAACCTCCTATAGTACTTCTTTAGCTAAAGATACAATTTTCATGAAATCTTTATCACGAAGTTCTCTAGCAACAGGGCCAAATATACGAGTTCCTACTGGACTCTTATCGTCCCTAATTATTACGCAAGCATTGTCATCAAATTTGATATAAGAACCATCTTCTCTTCTTAAACCAAATGTAGTTCTAACAACAACTGCTTTAACGACTTTTCCTTTTTGAACAGTTCCATTAGGTGTGGCATTTTTAACTGTACCAACAACTATGTCACCGATATTACCAGTTTTAACTTTGCTTCCTCCAAGAACACGGATAACTAAAAGTTCTCTTGCTCCAGAGTTATCAGCAACTTTTAAACGACTCTCTTGTTGAATCATAAATAATCCTCCTTCACCTAATAGTTATTATAAAATAACTGCTTCCTTTACTATTTCTTTTAAGTAGAATCTCTTAGTTTTAGAAAGTGGTCTTGTTTCAACTATTCTAACTACATCTCCTACTTTAGCTTTATTAGTTTCATCATGTACTGCATATTTTTTTGAAGACTTAACTCTTTTTCCATATAATGGATGTTTTTTATAAGTTTCAACTAACACAGTAATTGTTTTATTATTAACAGAACTAACAACTTTTCCAACTAATTCTCTATTTGTCTTTTCCATAATACCCTCCTAATTCTTACTATTGCTTTCTTCAAGTTCTCTTTCGCGAAGAACTGTTTTAAGTCTTGCAACAGTATGTCTTAAATCTTTGATTTTTGAAGGTTTATCTAAGTTCCCAGTTGCTTGTTGGAAACGTAAGTTAAATAGTTCCTCTTTAGTCTCTTTTATTTTAGCAACAATTTCATCAGTGGTTAGATTTCTAATTTCATTAACCTTCATTTATATCACCACCATTTTCTTTCATTACAAATTTTGTCTTTATAGGTAATTTATGTGAAGCAAGACGAAGAGCTTCTCTTGCAACGTCTTCAGTTACATCTGTTACTTCAAACATAATTTTTCCAGTTTTAACAACTGCTACCCATTCTTCAACATTTCCTTTACCTTTACCTTGACGTGTTCCTAAAGGTTTTTTAGTTAAAGGCATATGTGGGAAAATATTTATAAATACTTTTCCTCCACGTTTCATATAACGAGTCATAGCAACACGTGCTGCTTCGATTTGATTTGCTGTAATCCAAGCACCTTCTTGTGCCATTAAACCATATTGTCCGTTATGTAATTCACGATTACCTTTTGCACGACCTTCGTAAGGTAATCTATGTACACGACGATATTTAGTTCTTGATGGTATTAACATAATTAATTACCTCCTTTAGTCTTTTTATCTTGAAGAATTTCTCCTTTATAAATCCATACTTTTACACCAATTTTTCCAAATGTTGTATCAGCTTCTGATAAAGCATAGTCAACATCTGCTCTTAATGTATGTAGAGGGATTGTTCCTTCAGAATATCCTTCGCTTCTTGCAATATCAGCTCCGTTAAGTCTTCCAGATACTAAAGTTTTAACTCCTTTAGCTCCAGCTTTCATAACGTTTCTAATTGCTTTCTTTTGAGCCATTCTAAATGATGCTCTATTTTCGATTTGAGAGGCAATACTATCAGCAACTAGTTTTGCATCTAAATCAGGTTTCTTAATATCAACGATTGAAATTTGAATTTCTTCGTTAACTAACTTAGAGATTTCTTTCTTTAAGTTTTCTATTTCTTCTCCACCTTTTCCAATGATTACTCCTGGACGAGATGTATGAATAATAACTTCACATCTTTTTGCATTTCTTTCGATTTCAACAGTGCTAACACCAGCATCAGCTAATTTTTTATCTAAGAACTTACGGATTTTTAAATCGTTTTCAAGATTTTTGCTAAAATCACTTTTATTAGCATACCAGTTTGCTTCCCAGCCTCTATTGATTCCAATTCTAAGTCCTATTGGACTAACTTTCTGTCCCATATTAACCTCCTTTAAAGATTATTTCTCTGCCACAACTACGACAATGTGACTAGTTCTTCTGTCTTTATGTCCAATATGACTACGAGAATCAAACATAACTCTCTTCATAACTGGACCTGCATCTACTCTTGCTTCTTTAACATATAATTTGTTCTTATCTAAACTAAAGTTATTAACAGCGTTAGCAACTGCAGAGTTTAAAACTTTTAAAATCATTCCGCTTGATTTTTTGTTTCTATTTTCAAGTATTGTTACTGCTTCATCAACCTTTTTCCCACGAATTAAATCAATAACTAGTCTTGCTTTAATTGGTGAAATTCTAACTGATTTAGCTATTGCTTTTCCTTCCATCTTCATTTCCTCCTAGTCATTATTTATCCTTGTTTTCACCGTGACCACCAAATTTACGAGTCAATGAGAATTCTCCAAGTTTATGTCCAACCATATCTTCTGTAACATAAACTGGAATGAATTCTTTACCATTGTGAACTGCAAAAGTGTGTCCTATAAAATCAGGATATATTGTAGAACGACGAGACCAAGTTTTAATAACCTCTTTCTTTCCACTTTTATTTAATTCTTTAACTTTATTTAATAATCTTTCAAATACATAAGGACCTTTTTTAAGACTTCTTGCCATTTATAATCCCTCCTACTTGCTATTACGACGACGAACGATAAGTTTATCAGACGCCTTCTTCTTTCTAGTTTTATATCCAAGTGCTGGTTTACCCCAAGGAGTAAGTGGTCCACTACGTCCTATTGGAGCACGACCTTCACCACCACCATGTGGGTGATCATTAGGGTTCATAACAGAT
>CAMOYS010000086.1 GCA_946630435.1 uncultured Caryophanales bacterium
TTAATTCCGCGGTAGCAAGTATGGAATATTGTTCAGACTTATATGAAGCTGGAAAATATTCCTTATATAAAAGAGGTCCAACTAACTTTGAAACACTGGGAAATTACGCGATTGTTATCAAAGAAAATAATAAGATTTTAAAAGCTCTTTATATGATTGATTCTGGCTATTTAGACAAAATTAATGATGATCAAATTTCCTATTTTGAGTGGATTTCTGAGGGATTAAAGAAGAAAAATAGCGATAATTATGTTGACTCTATGGTCTTTCTTCATAAACCACTACCCGAATATTCTTTAGCATATCATCACTATAGAGAATATAAAGATAACGCAATTGGAGATGTCCATGTGCATTTCTCTTTAAGTGGATCTATTCAAAATGGTTTCTTTTCTAAGATGAAAGATAAAGGAATGAAAGATGTTATATGCGGACATCAACATGGTAATAGTTTTACTTTAATTCACGAAGGGGTAAGACTAACTAACGCGGTTAAAACTAGTGAAACAATGTCTTATTATGATAATGGGACTATAAATCTTAATGGCGCTTCCACCTTTGTATTAAAAGGTAATGAAGTAAATATAAAGAACTATTTTGTTGGTTCAAAAGATTATCACATCAGTGATGATTTAAATGTCTATAATTGGTAATTTGCTATTTAAGAACAAAAAAATCCTGAACTAACTCAGGATATTTTTATCAATCTGGTGGATCTGACCGGGCTCGAACCGGCCACCTCCTCCATGCCATGGAGGCGCTCTCCCAGATGAGCTACAGACCCATTGCACTCGCTTGAATGCCTTAATATTATTTAATATTTTTAGCTTCTAAGCAAGCACTTTCTTCAAGACGTTTTTTCTTTCTAGCTTCAAATTGCTCTCTAAGGTGCATTCTTTTCATTCTTTTTTCTAAATATTTCTTATGTGCAATCTCCATAGATTCATGGTTTTTACTACGCATCTTTAAAATATCTTCGCAGACTGCCTCTTCTAGAAATGGATAAAATCTCGCAATAGCTTTCATTGCTTCTTCTCTCAAGTGAATATAAGCATCAATACAACCATATTTCCCATATAAGTTAAGGTAAATCTTTTCATAATTAGTGCACTTATGTCTAACATAATTAAGAAGGAACTTGTTGAGTTTCTTAGGTGATAAATTAGCAAATCTAATACTTTCCTTTTCATTTCTAACATAAAACTTCTTAGTGTTTGCTAACAATGTTTCATAAGGATAAACCTGTACCACTAAATCTTTTAATGCTTCATTTACTTGTTTTAATGTTTCAAACTTTTTTAATCCAGCTGCATTTTTCATCGAAATAGAACGATGCTGTCTTTCTCTTTGATAATTTAAAAACCTGTTGTCCTTCATCGCGGCTTTGACAATTGATTTAGGCCAAAGTTTCATCATGTGACCATCCTCGTGATGTGGGTTCTTTTCTAATACAGGTTCAGGTAGTAATTCTTTGATTAAACGATCAGAGAAACCGAGTGATTTCACTTTCTTTTGATTGTAATAATTTGATAATTCCATAAAAAATACCTCCTACCATTAAGTAGGGGTAAAAAATTGCTAAAGTGAAAAAGTTTGGGACAATTTGTCTCAAAGAGGCGAGTTCCTATATAAAAAACGCAGAATAATTTTTCCGCGTTTTCCTATTTTAGTGGCGCGCACAAGACGATTCGAACGTCCGACCCTCTTCTTAGGAGGAAGATGCTCTATCCAGCTGAGCTATGTGCGCAACGAGTAAATATTATATACTTTTTTATCTTCTTTTCATTATTAATGTCTTTTGCCTACACGACCAATGCATTGATTTTATGATTCCCTACACAACTAATATATGGCTGATCTTTATAAAGATCAATTTTTTATTGTTTTCTAGCCATTCACCGATATCAATAATTCTGATGCCTTCATATTGACTCTCTGGATGTTTGATTCTAATAATAACCATTTTTTGATAAGCAAACCGATTGGACAAAATTTTGGGGGAAAATTCACTCTTCTTTTCTAGTGGAGCCGATAAATGTGTATCAATTTTAATTGCATATTTTTTCGTAAAAGTATGCAGTTAGATTTGAACAAAAACAATAAAAAAGCTCCTTATATTTCAGGAGCATTTTCAAACAGAATGGTCGGAGCGATGGGATTTGAACCCATGACCTTTCGGTCCCGAACCGAACGCGATACCAAGCTTCGCTACGCCCCGAACTAATCTCCAAATTCCATACCAAATTCAAATAAGGACATCTGATCTGATTCACCTAGTCCTTTTAAAGCACCAATATCAACCATATCTTTAACGTTAGTAGAAGATAGTTTTGTTCTCTTTAATAAATCTTCTTGAGATGAGAAGGTGCCATCTTTTCTAGCAGTAACAACACTTTCTGCTGCAGCTTCACCTAAACCATCTAAAACGATAAATGGAGGAATAAGTTTCATGTTAGTGTGGTCACAAACAAAGCGAGTTGCTTCAGATTTATAAAGATCGATATTAGCAAATTCAATACCTCTTTCTTCCATTTCAATCGCAACAGTAAGCATCTTAAAGATATTCTTTTCTTTTGGTGTAGCTTTTTCGCCTTTGGTATTTGATTTACGTTTAATTTCATCATATCTAGCTAAGATTGATTCATATCCACCAAGCATGGCGTTAATATCATAGGCGTCACATCTAGCGGTAAACCAAACAGCATAGAATTCAAGTGGATGATATAGTTTAAAATAACCAACACGAACCGCCATTGTGGTATAAGCAACCGCGTGAGCTTTTGGGAACATGTATTTAATCTTATAACAAGAATCAATATACCAATCTGGTACTCCACATGCTCTCATTAAAGGAGCATAGGTTTTTTCTACAGACTTAAAGTCACCTTTTCGGGTCTTTTCCATAATGGCGAACGATTCACTCTTAGGTAAACCTTTCGAAATTAAATAAGTCATAATATCGTCACGACAACCGATAACCTCTTTAATTGTACAGGTTTTATTTTTAATCAATTCTTCAGCGTTATTTGACCAAACATCAGTACCATGTGCTAAACCAGCAACAACAACGAGGTCAGCAAATGATTTAGGTTGAGTATCCACTAAGATGTTTTGACATGTTTCAGTACCAAATTCAGGTAAACCTGAAGCACCAGTTCTAGCGTGTAAATAGTTTTGAGAACGATTTAAAGCTTTATCAGAAGTGAATAAGGAAATAACTTTCTGGTCATTTAATGGAATAGTTTTAACATCAATATTTGTCATTTCGGACATCATTTTAAGGGCTAATGGATCAACGTGACCTAAAAGGTCAAGCTTGAGCAAAGCATCGTGAAGCGCACGATAATCAAAGTGAGTTGTTAACCATGTAGATTCTTTATCATCCGCTGGATATTGAATTGGAGTGAAATCATAAATAGAGAGTCCCTTTGGAAGAACCATAACACCACCAGCATGTTGACCAGTTGTTCTTTTAACATCGATTGCTCGAGCAGCGAGATAACCAAATAAAGATTGAGAATAAGTTGATACTTCGCGTTTAGCTTCTTCTTCACTCATTCCTTTTTTAATTTGAAGTTCTCTTTCAAAATA
>CAMOYS010000087.1 GCA_946630435.1 uncultured Caryophanales bacterium
GTAGGAAGAACTGTTCTTCTTTGGAAGAATTCAGTTAAGTGGTAATAGTGGACTGGACGAGTTATAACAAAAGGATTATCCACTGTTCCATTGCCACAGTGGAAATATTCTTCAACGAGGTTACCAGTGATATCTGCACCAAAAGAGTTGGTACCTTTTTGGAACCAAGCAATTGAAGCGATAACTCCTGAACCTAATAAACCGAGGGTTAGGATAGATAATGCAATCTTACGTCTTTTATCCATAATTACGCCTCGATATCCTTTAATGTCATAGTGCTAATATCAGCACTGAAACTTAAACTATAATCTAAACCGGATTCATCATATGATTCGACATAATCTTCGACCAAATTTATTGCGCCAATATCATAATAGTCAAAAACAACATAGATAATTGCAATATCATCTAAGTCTCCATCTTCATCATAATCACGTTGGATAAGATAGTCTGGGTCATAAACATCTTCATGATCCAAAGTTAATTGAATAGAAGAGTCTTTTATAGGAGCATTTCTAACAAATGGAGTGCCAGATATTTCACTAGCGTGATCTCTCATTCCTTCATAAACTGCTTTAGCGTTTCCGCCTTCAATTTCATCGCCACTTAAGGTGTATGTGTCTGGAACTAGAGAGCCACCCACTTTGAGTCCATAAGAGAATTTAGCGCAGACAACATTAGATAAGTTATTAGCGATATAAGTCTGATTTTCGACATAATAAGAACCAGTACATGGAATATTAACTTGTAAATCTTTCGAAGAATCAAAACCACCAATTTCAATTCTTAAGAATAATGGGGTATTGATGTTTTTATCACGTAAAATGTAGTCATATTCAGACATCTTTACATTTTGAGAACCATCAGTAATATTAGTGGCTCTTCCACCATAGATACCATCATATTTAATAGCGTAACAACTAATAGTGGTAACTTTACTATCATCATGATAAACACCAAAACCATCCACGTTGTTTCTAGCGCTATTAATGGATGTGAACCACGCAAAAGCACCAGTAACTGCGGCGAATAAGGAAAAGATTGTCACACCTGTGGCAGCGATTAATTTAAGATTTTTTTGTTTTCTTAACTTCTTCACTTCTTTCTCCTTAAACAAAAACCAGTCACCAATACTTGTTGGCAACTGGCTATCTTTTTAAGACCCTATAGCTTTGCGTCACTACATTACTGTAGTTTTGCTTTTGTCGGCTTTATTATATAAGCACGCGTGATTATTGGCAAGCATAAATTTTAGCGTTTTATAGAATATACTCGATATATTCGGTTATCTCTTCCTTCATAAAGGTGAAGAAACTTCATTCCAATAGATAACGCAGTTTTATATGAAGGTAGATTATCTCCCTCCATATAAGAATAGACTTCATCATAATCATAGTGAGTAAAGAAATAATCTCGAAGTGCGCTAGTGAGTTCTTTAGCAAGCCCTCTTCTTTGATAATCTTTAAAAGAGAGGACAAATCGTTATCCTCCATTTCTTTTAAATAAGTTCTTTTTGTTTCTAAAACTACTTTCGTTTTGTGCTAATTTACTATAGGAAGTCCACTATTTTAGACTAAAAAGAATAACGAAATAGCGATACCAAATTGCGCTATATAATAAAGAATGTGGTTAGAAATAATAAACGCTGGAGTGTTAAATCCACTAGCAAAATAAGTGTTATTTAGAATTAGATCAGAGAGCATAAAAAAGATTAAACTAACTGAAATAATAATAACTGTTACATTTTGGAATCCACTTTGAATTGCAGCGCTCCAATAGATTGGGGTAACAAAGAATAAGAATAAACCATAAAAGATCACAAATGGTTTCATCTTCTTATATCTAATAGGAGAGAATTTCTCCATTAATAATGTAACCACTACTAAAAGTAGAGCGATACCAATTGGAATTAATAGATAAGCAATATTGGAATCCTTATTATAGAAATTAAGGAATAAGCCTAAGATGTTAAATAAATGATTAATCGCAAAAGAAATAAAACCTAAAACTGTAAATAATGTTTCTTTCTTCAAAACAATAAATTTTAAATCTAAGAAGACATCACCAAGTAAGCCAAAGAATAAACCAATTAAAATAAATATCCCAAACGAACTAGTAGGGTTTTTAGATGTTAAATATGCCTCTAAAGCGGTAAGAATAAACATTAAAGAAACAAAGCCTTTAATTATTACTGCTTTCACTCTTTCTTCTTTAACTCTAAAGAATAGGAAAATGGCTAATAGAATCATTCCAATAATAAATGGTATTAGCCAAAATAACATATATATTCTCCACTATTTTATCATTAATGATCTAATTACTTGTTCGCAGTCTTTCTTATTCATTATCTTAGGAACTGGATATCCTGGGTTACCTTCTTTAAGTGCTCTAGCTACCAAAGTAGGAATATCTTCTTCTTTAATAAAATCAAACTTCTCAGGGATATTCATTGCCTTATTCATTCTTCTAATTTCATTTATATAGGCTTTAGCTTTTTCTTCATCACTCATTCCTTCTTTAGAAAGATGAATAAGATCTGCTAGATTAGCTAAGCGTTTATATATTTTCTCCCCATACCATTCCAGTACATAAGGGAGAATAACCGCATTAGCTAAACCATGAGGAGTGTTATACATTCCCCCTAAGTTATGCGCAATAGCATGAACATAACCGACGAACGCTCTTGTAAAGGCGTTACCAGCGTAATAAGAAGCTTTAAGCATGTTGTTTCTAGCTTCCATATCTTTCCCATTATTATAGGCTTTCTCTAAATTAGCATGGATTAAGATAACTGCATCTTCAGCATATTTAATCGTGGATTTGACATTGCTTTTACCAATATAGGATTCCACGGCATGAGTTAAGGCATCCATTCCAGTTGTAGAAGTTATATGTGGAGGAAGTCCTAAAGTTAATACTGGATCTAAAACAGCATATTTAGGTCTTAATGAAGAATCACATATTGCATTCTTTTCATGAGTTTCTGGATCTGTTACTACCGCGGCTAAAGTTGTTTCTGAACCAGTTCCCGCGGTAGTAGGCACTGCAAAAAATGGAGGAAGCTTTTTATGAATCTTTAAGTAACCTCTCATCTTTCTAACTGATTGACGAGGCTTAACTACTCTTGCTGCGGCAGCTTTCGCGCAGTCCATTGGAGAACCACCACCAAAAGCAATAATTCCTTCACAATTTTCTTTTATATATAAATCCTTACATTCTTCAATACATGGAATAGTAGGATTAGGCTCTACTTTATCAAAAACTACATAAGAAATGCCTTCTTTTGTAAGTTCATTAAATAAAGGATCTAATAATTTTAGTTTCATTAGACCACTATCGGTAACTACTAAAATCTTCTTTAAGCCCTTTTCTTTTATAAAAACAGGTAATTTTAAAACTGAACCTTCGCCTTCTAAAAGTTCTGGTTCTTTCCAGTTCATAAAATTCATACCTAGCTTAAGTACTTTTTGGTATGTTCGATAATAGACTTTCTTTATAGTCCAAATCATAACTATTA
>CAMOYS010000088.1 GCA_946630435.1 uncultured Caryophanales bacterium
CCTATAGTTTTGCGGCACCACATCGCTGTGGTTGTGCTATTTTCTTGGCTTTATAATACCATAGTGCATATGTGTGTGCAAGACTTTTTAGTTAGATAAAAAGGCTGGTTATTAGCCAGCCAAGAATGTCGATATATATTTACCAGATAGTTGGAACATTATTAATATAATGCCAATATTTATAATCGGTATCAGTTGGTTCAGTTTCACTATAATAGTAAGTGCGATTTGCTCCAAAAGCATATGGATACATTTCAGTTGGAGACTTCTCTAAGTAAACCTTTAAGTCAAGGGATAAACTACCACCGAAGACTGTATCACCATTTTTTGGAAGTTCACTTACTTCTTTACCGATAATTACTTGGACTAAGTTAGAGCAACCATAGAATATTTGATTAGAGATCTTCTTTGCTCTAATTTCAGCGCTTAATAAGTTAGTGTTATCAGCAAAGGCTAAGCTACCAATTTCTTCAACAGTAGCAGGAACATTAACTTCAGTTAAACCACCATAAGAGAATGCACTATTACCGATGACTTTTAAAGAGGCTGGGAAGTTTATTTCTTTTAAGTTTGTCGTGTAATAGAATGAGTCTTCACCAAGTTCAGTAATACCTTCACATAAAGTGATTTTTGTTAATCCAGTTAAACTACTAAATACCCCTTCAACTCCACTTATCGCGGTAGTTTCAACATTAAGTTCTTTTAATGTATATGAAGAAGAGAAGGCATATTCACCAATTTTAGTGATACGGGATGGAATAGTTAATTTTTCAATTCTGTCATTTAAATAGTAGCATTTTACGGCGATCTTGGTGATTGATTCTGGAATAACGTAACCACCACTAAAATCACCATAATATCGAGGCGCTCTAATCGCGATAGTTTTATCTTTACTAGTTAATAAGCCATCAATTGAAGCAAAATATGGGTTTTCTTCACTTACATTAAAGCTCGTAAATGTACCATCAAAGGAAGATGGAGTAATTTCTTTTAAGTTTTTACCGATTGAAAGAGCTACACCATCACTATATTTTAAATTGAAGGCGGACTCCCCTACTCTAACTAAGCTATCAGGGAGAGTAATATCATAATGAAGGAATCGAACCTCGAAGGCACAATCATAGATAACTTCAACACTATTACCAAAGGTAATCTTATTAACAGTTACATCATCAAAAGCGTCTTGAAGAACGAATTTAGTGTCATCATGAATCTTTAATTCTTCGAGTGAACTTTCTTTCGTGTGAGATAATACAAGATATGGATTAGCTTCGTTTCCTAAATATTCCGCGCCTAAATAGTTGGTGGAACTTACATCATGATTAAGTTCAAGGTTAGCTAAATCAATGATGTTATTAGGTAAAACAAATGTCTCGATTTTATCGCAGTACATGAAGACATTATTTTCTAATAAGACTTCACCGTTAAGAGCAAAGGTAACAGAGGTAAGAGAAGAACAATTGTAGAAAGCTTGATAACCAATATGGACTTTACCGCTTAAACTTACTTCTTTAACTTTTGTGTAACTAAAAGCGGATTCACCAATAAATAAGCTTTCATCATCTTTTCTAGTTGGAAACTTAACTGTTTCTAAAGTGCTAATAGAATTAAATGCACCGCTTTCAATAGTTTCGACTGTATCAGGAATTTCAATTATAGAAAGATTAGTTCTACTAAAAGCGTATGAACCAATATGTTTCAAATTCTTTGGTAAAGTGATAGAAGTTATCTTCTCGCAATAATAGAAGGCACTATCAAAGATATACTCTACACTTTCAGGAATAGTGACACTTTGTAAGTTTGCAAAGGAATAACAACATTGTTGAGGAATTGCTACTAAAGAAGCTGGGAAAGTAAGCTCGGTAATTGAGCCACTAAAGCGACCATAAGGATTATTCTTTAAAACTCTAGTATTTTCGTTTAGCATAAGCGTCGATAAATTATTTCCTTTAATTTCAACGCACGCTAAATAAGGGTTCTTTTCATTACCTAAATATTTGCGGTTTGGATCATTGTCTTGATTGTATTTAAGGGAATTACCATAAATTCCGTTTTCATCAATGGAAAGTAAACCATCTGGAAGATTTAAGTTAACTAAATAATTGTTAGAGAAAACATAATAAGCAATATGTTCTACTTCTTCACTTATCGTATAAGTTTCATCTTCTCTACCATTTGGATAGAAAATAATAGTCTTATGGTCTTTAGAATGTAAAACGCCACTAATGGAATCGATATACGGGTTACCATTTTTAACGTAAACGTTAATTAATTTCTTAAAATTATTAATGCCACAAGATTGGAAGTCTTGAATATTTTCACCCATAAAGCTATTTAAGGTGATTGATTTGGCATTTGAACTACTAGCGTCATAAACGTTCATAGCGATAATCTTTTCACCTTCTGGGGTGTAATCTGGGACGATTATATCTTCATCAGTGCATGTTCCAATACTAGACCAAATATAGCCACCTTTAGAAGAAGAATAAGTAAAGACTAATCCTTCACTCGCGGCTTTATTAATGGTTAATATAGCTTTAAGTTCATCAGGAATATCGTAGTTTTTATGTCCACTAAAGGTTGCGGTTACTTCATAACTTCCTGGTTCAACGTGTTTATTATTTTCGTATGTAACACTAACACCTGTTGGAAGAGTACCAGTGATTTCTAAGGAGTGTTCTTCTCCATCATAATCAAAAGACTTATCTTCAAAAGTGATGTTAGCTTCTGCTTTTTTAATAGTTAAGGTTGCAGTTTTTGGATTTGGGGTTAAATATTTATAACCTTTTTGAACACTAAAGGTTGCTTTAACCGTATATGTGCCCGCGTCTACTTTATCATTATTTTCGTATGTTACAGTGACACCTTCTGGTAAACCATATACTTTTAAGGAATGGGTCCTACCATCATAAGTGTATTCTCTATCTTGAAAGTCGATGGTGTCTTCGATATCGATATATCCTTCTTCGGAAGTAGTTTCACTTGTGGTAGATGGATCAACTTGAGATGGATTTGTTGGACTTGGGTTATTTCCACAGCCAGACAAAATAAAAGGTACCAAGGCTAAACCAAGGTAAAATTTCTTTGAATGTTTATTCATTGCTTGCCTCCAAACATTTGTGTTATCTATAATATAATTCTCTTTTTACATAAAGTAAAATATAAAGATAGTATTAAAGAAAAACTATCATTACTTCTTGTCTAACAAAGTATTTATGTTATAATTTGACTTTGCATATGGCTCCGTAGCCAAGAGGCTAAGGCAACTGACTGCAACTCAGTGACCGTGGGTTCGACTCTCACCGGAGCCTCCAGGATAAATATTACAGTGATGATACAAAGTCACTGTTTTTTTATTGATTTAAGGTAGAACGATACTCTATTTTATGGTAGAATAAAATTGATAAAAGGAGAATCGTTTTATGAATAATAATCAACCATTAAATTTATTGTCTATCGAAAACAAAAGTATCGAAGAATGTATTCATAA
>CAMOYS010000089.1 GCA_946630435.1 uncultured Caryophanales bacterium
CCATTAACCATCGCATCGATTAAATCTAGCATGACAAGACGTTTTCTTTCATTAATATCTGGATATTCTTCTTCAGTATAAGTTTTATTAGTAAGCATCATAATCAAACTAAGCTTATCATCTGGAAGGTATGTAGATAACATGGCAATAAGAAGGGCAACAGGCAAGCTGGACTTATTATCGTTAAGATAAGAGGCGAGAAGTAGAACAAGGTCATCAAAGGTCTTTAATGTCATTTCATGATCTTTTGCATAATCAAAGACACCAGTAACAATTGGCCTATATGCTTCAGGAACAAAGCTAGCGATAAGTTCAACACGCTTTTTACCTGCTTCAGTTTTTGAATAATCATTGAATAAATAATCAAGAAGGTCTGCTAAGAATTGTTGATCGGTATAAACTTCTTCTTCGTGTGTTTTACCCGCTAAAGCCATAAGTTCTTCAGCGAATTTAGCAATAGCTTCTTTTTCTTCTAATCCTGTTGCTTCCGTAACATGAGCTAAATAAGTAAGAACACCAGCTTTAATCATGGCACCTGTATCAGACATAATACCATTAATAAAGCCATTCCAATCTGTACCAAAGATAGCGGTGAAGTTACCTAAGATTTCGTTGTATTTATTTTCAATTAATCCTTCACGGCTTTCTGCTACTTTGAATAAGGAAGATAATCTTTCTTCGATTAATTCATCTGCGCTAATCTTTTCATTAGTATCCACTATTTCAAAGGTAACGAGATCAAATGTCTTTTTAGATACTTCAGTGCGGTAGTTTTTATCTTTAAACATATCCGCGGTTTCTGGTGATAATTCTTTAAGGAAATTAAGCATGTTTTCATCACCATATTCCACCATATTAGTATCACCAAAACGGGTGAATCCCCAGTCTTTAGATGGAAGTTTAGTAACGAAATCACCATAAGCAGTGAAGTTATGGATGTAATTATATTTTTCGTTAGTTACAGTAACATTTCCTTCGCCTTCATAAGTATAGGTAGGAACATCAGTGTCATTATATCCTTCTCCTCTTGGGCCACTGACACTTAAGAGATCTTTTTTAGAAATAGTTTCTATTGTAGTGCGTGGAGTACCAATGGAATAAGAATAGATATCTTTTGGATTTAAAGAAACGGTTTTACCAAAGTAATCATTTTCTTCACCTAAGAAGCCACCTAATAAGTTAATAGTAGCAGCGCCTCTAGAATATCCAGCAAGCCAGACTTTAAGGTTACCAGCGATATTTTGTTCACTGATATAGTGCTTCATAAAGCGGAGTACTTCGTCGCGGCATAATAAGAATCCTTCGTGCATTCCGGATTCACCAACGTTAAAGTTACCAACCCATTCGGCTTCATAACCTGCACTTCGTGGGAAGACCGCTAAAAGGGTATATTCTTTGTTATTATCATCAACAATCTTCTTTTGTCCGATAGCAACACCCATAGAGTCCTCAAGCATAATACCTTTATTGTAGTATTCATTAGCGTAGACATTGGTGTAACCCATTTGACCTAAGAGATTTTTGATTCTATTAGGAGTTTTATCTTTGTAATAAGAGTAAGAAGTACCACCAACCATGGCAGACATCGCGGCTAAATCATAGTTAAGTTCATACGAATCTTTATAGAACCAGGTGTCATCATAGTAGCAAGTATCCTTATATGTGGATTGAAATTGATTTTCACCAAAGTGAGATACCATTTCTGCTTCAACATATTTTTTAACTGGACCACTTTTTTCTTCACTTGTTGATACGGAAGTAGTGCTAGGTGTTGTGGAAGAATCATCACTACTACTTGTAGGAGTGTTTCCACAGCCTGCTAAAAGAAGTGGTAATGTAAGGAGTAATAAATATTTTTTATTTTTCATTGCTTTTACCTCGGCTAAATTATAGCAAAAATAAATTTGTAAAAAACTAAATTTATTCAATCTTATATGATGCAATCGGATTAATTTGTTTATTAGATTTTCCAATATATAGCCTAATAAAGTTTCATTTTATCGAAGTGTAAGAGTATAATTCATATCACTACTTTAATTTAAAAAGTAAGGGGGAAAATAGATAATGGAAGATTCTTTCTTTGGTCCTGCAAGTTTATTCTCTGCGCCTCATTTAGTTAGTGTTACTGTTACACTTGCTATATTTATTACTGTTGCAGTATTACTTGGTAAGAAATTTAAGGGTGATACGAAAAAACAAAATATTGTGATGATTATTTCCGCAATATTAATCGTTGGTTTTCAAGTGGCTAAGATGATTTATCTATTAGCTAGAACCGATAATATTGGTGATTGTTTAATTGGAAACGCTCCATTATATTTTTGCGACATAATGATTTATATCATTCCTATTACTGTTTTTGTAAGAGGAAGAGCAAAAGATTGTTGTTATGATTTTATCGCGATATGTGGTCTATTAATGGGCTTTATGGGTAACTATTTTGCCGGGAATATTTATAATGGGACTGATTCTGCTTTCTCATTCTTAGCAATCAATAGTTTAGTTAACCATTCCATATCTGCGTTTGTTTCAATGTTTGTTTTTGTTAGTGGCTTAAACAAAATGGAAAAGAGAAACATTCCATTTGTTATCGGTATTTTATTTGTCTATATGACCTTCGCCTTAATAATGGCGTATATCACTGGTAAGAACTATATGTTCTATTTCCGTGGAGATGGCACCCCATTTACTATCTTCTATGATCTTGTTGGAGGCAATCTTGCCCCATATCAAATTATCATTTATGTTCTTCAATGTGGCTATATTGGCTTATTCTATCTTGTGTATTATTACACGATTAAACTTGTTAAGCACGTTAAAGAAAAACGAGCTTTATCAGAAGCAAAATAATACGATAAATATATAAGAAATCCCTTCTTTGGGAATAATTGTCTCAAAAAAATAAACCACGCGAGATGGTTTATTTTTGTTTTATAACAAGCGACTAATCGAGCTTTGTTAAGAATGGTTCGAAGGCTTCAGCGAATAAGTTTCCTAATTTAACTTCTGAGTCCGAATCGTAGTGAGCACTTCCATCACCATTTTCTTCTCTATCGGTATGTAAACCTGCTCCAATAGTGTCGATATAGATATTCTTTTCATTTTCAGTGGCAAATTGCGCTTTGGCTTCGTTAACTTCTTTCCAATATTCCCATTCTTTGGAATTGTTAATTCCTGCGTCAATAAATGGAAGAGTATTCTCGCCACCCGCTAAATCTTTTAAGTCTTCTCGAAGATTTGAAACAAATTTACGAGTGTTTTCTAAATATTTATCATAATAGTTTGGATAAGAATCACCTTCACCTTGCATCCAGCAGAACGCTTTTATTGTTGGAGTGTAACCCTTATTCTTTAAATTATTCATTTGATATTTAACATAATTTATTAGACGTGGGTACATTTCCGAATTTCTATCCGCCCAATCATCTTT
>CAMOYS010000090.1 GCA_946630435.1 uncultured Caryophanales bacterium
ACAAGTTTAATATCTATTGGTTTCGCTATATGAGCGTTCATGCCAGCATTTAAACATTCAGCGACGTTTTCAGAAAAAGCATCTGCAGTCATCGCTACAATTGGGATATTTTTAGCCCAATGGTTTTCAAATTTACGTATAGTTCTAGTCGCCTCAAGCCCGTTCATCTCCGGCATTTGAATATCCATGAAGACAAGTAAATATTTGTTTTCTGGGGCTTCTTTAAGTTTTTCAACACAGATACGGCCATTTTCAGCGCGTTCAGTGTTAATGCCATTCATGGAAAGTAAGGTAGATATAATTTCCCAGTTAATATCATTATCTTCAGCGATAAGAATATTGCTACCTTCTAAGTCACTATAATCGTTTTCAGTTTCATCAGATTCGGTTTGTTTTCCTAAAATTTCACTTAATTTATCGTATAAAGTGGAACGGAATAACGGTTTAGTTAAGAAGCCATTAACGCCAACCTTTTTAGCGTCTTCTTCAACATCAGAATATGAATAAGCGGAAATTAATAAGATTGGGACATTAGTTTTAATTTCTTCACGGATACGTCTAATTGTTTCAATTCCATCAATATCAGGCATCTTTAAGTCAATGATGACTATGTCATAGTTCTTACCAGTGCTTTCACGATGCTTAATCATGCCAAGCGCTTCTAAACCGTTTTGAGCTTCTTCTACTTTTAAGCCAAGGGATTTTAAAGTGTCAGATCCAGTTTCAAGTAAAACTTCATCATCATCAACGATTAAAACATCCATTTCTTCAAGTTTCATTTCGCCTCTTTGATGTTCACTTACTGGAATATCTAGAGTAACGGTGAAAGTTGTACCTTTACCTTGTTCACTTTCACACTCAATCGTGCCTTTCATTAAGTCCACCATTTGTTTAGTGATAGCTAGACCTAAACCAGTACCTTGAATCTTATTAACTCTACTATCGGTTTGACGAGAGAATGGTTGATATAGGTGTTCCATATATTCTTTAGACATACCAATACCGGTATCGGAGACACGATATGTTAGCTTAACTGAGCCTTCTATTTCACTCTCTTCTTCTTTCATATCCACTGTGACACTTCCACCTGGTTCGGTGTATTTAATCGCGTTAGAAAGGATGTTGATATAGATTTGATTTAATCTAAGTTGGTCAGCGTAAAGATGTTCTTTATCCATCCTACTGACATGGAAACTGAAGTTAATGTTTTTATCTTTAATCATTGGTTGAGATAAGTTCATTAAGTTTTCAACTGTCTCAACAATGGAGAATGATTGAGGGGTGAAGTTAAGTTTGCCACTTTCAACTTTAGATACATCTAAAATATCATTGATTAAGGTTAATAAATGGTTAGAAGCAGAATTAATCTTGCGGAGACTTTCACTCACAGATTTCTGGTCATTAATATTCTTCTCGGCGATGGCAGTAAGACCAATAATCGCGTTCATTGGGGTACGAATATCGTGTGACATTGTCGATAAGAAATCAGTTTTAGCTCTATTAGCGGATTCCGCTTCTTTCGCGGTTAATTTAAGTTTCTTATTTAATGAAAGCATTACTAAGACGTCAAAGATAAATAAGACAAGTAAACCAGTGGTAATAACACCAACGAGTAACCAGTTTTGAGTGGAAAGATTTAAGTTTTTCACAGGAATTAAACTGATAAGAGTCCATCCACCAGCTTCATCAAATGGGGTGTATGCAACAATACATTCTTCATCTTTTGAGTTAAACATTCTAAATGAACCCGTAGATGAAATTATTTTGTTAAATAACTCTTGTTGAGCGACTGGATTTAACTTGTTATATGATTTAAAGAACTCAAAGAAACTAGAGTTCTTAAAAGACTGACCTTTAATGATGTAGTTTCCGTTTGCATCAATGATAGAAAGTTCTGCACTTTCAAATTCTTCATTAGGGAAGACCCATTTATCTCTTAATTCAGCTTCTGGAAGAACACGAAGTAAGATGGCTTCCTTGCTATTTCCACCTTCATTAAGAGTGATGAAATTGCAGAAAGCGATTGATTGATCACCAGTAATTGAGTTGGTATACGCTCTTGAAATGTTAATTGATGTTCCAAGTTCGTGGATCCAAGAAGTGTCTTCCAATAAATCGATATCTTTATATGAAACAGCGTAATCATCTGTTGTACCTTTTCTTGGTCTAGTTGAAAAACCAGTGAGAGTATCTTTATAAACGATATGAGCAGAAGCGGATTTTAAAACGTGAGAAACACGAATAAAGGAAATAGCATCATCAATTGTCATATTTTCACTATTTATATAGTGAGCCCAAACATCACATATACGTTGTTCACCTTCAAAATAGTTTTCGGTGACGTGTTCCATTGAAATTGTAGTGTTTTCGAAGTGTTCGATTTGTCTATTAATTGCACTACTAGCTTCAAAAGAAGAATAAATCAAAACGAAAACAACCATTGAAACAATGATTAATACGTTTGCAACAACAACCCAAATTCGTTTCATCATATGTTTAGTAAATAAATAAGTTGATACTTTATCTTATAAGATAGTTAGTGCTAAATTCAACCCTAAATAATAATTTTATAGCGGTTTATTTGTAAATAAATATTCACAAATATTTTAAGATAAGGTATCAAAAAAGCTACCCATTTTACTTAGTTTAGGTAGCTCTTTTTGTTTATAACAAAATTATATTATCTAGATGGTCCCTCACGGAGAAGTTTACCACATTTAGCACAGTAATATTTTCTGGTGTAACCATTATCGAACCAATTTGTTTGAGTGCAGCCACAATCTGGACATGCATCGCTATTACAGTAACCACCACTAACCGCAGCTAATTGTTCGTCTGATAATTCAACGCCTTCGTCTTTGGCAAGTTGAAGCAAATCTCTAGCGTTATCAATGCCTTTAATTTTGGCGATTTGTTCTTCGGTTAGGCCTTTCAATAATTCTTCTTTCATAAAAATTATTCCCTTTTCGTGGTTATATTGTAGAACAGTTACTGCCACAAATGTGCCACAGTTATATAAAATAGAGATCACTTTTTCAAAATGACCTCTTTATCATACTTAATTAGATTTTATCTAATTCTTCTCTAATTGCTTTTTCATCGAGATTTTGACCGATAAAGACTAATTTTATTAATTTGTCTTTATAAGTGTCGTCCCAGTCGTGAGCGTAATTCTTATCGGTTTTGAGAAGATTTTCAATTTGTTGCTTACTAATTCTTTCTGATAACCATTTGCCACGGCAGGATAACATTCTTTGTTTTCCAGCGCTTTCATAGATATAAAGGTTCTCTTCATCGTTAGCGAAGTAGCAGATACCTTTCGCTCTTATGATTTTATGTTTTAAGCAACCTTTAGCCCATTCAGTAAATAA
>CAMOYS010000091.1 GCA_946630435.1 uncultured Caryophanales bacterium
TAGAAACAGATGAATAAATTCTTCGAAGTAGTGGATAAATACAAAATGGCTCGAGATGATGATGCCTATTTTGAAGATGGCTTAAAAGAAATAATCCGTTCTCATGAATTAAGCTTAAAAATATCAGGGAAGAAACCAACCGATCCTGACTATAGAGATTTATTAAATGAGCTCTTTCAAACAAAATTAGATGAATCTGTTTCAATTGTCTCTCCCTTTTATTGTGATAACGGATGTAGAGTGAAATTCGGTAAAAATATCACCATTAATAAAGGCGCGACGTTCCTTTCTCCTGGAATAATCGAAATTGAAGATGATGTTTTAATTGGGCCAGATGTTAAAATCGCCACTGTTAACCATGATTTAAATGATAGACATCATCAATATTACTTTAAAAAAGTCACGATTAAAAAGAACGCTTGGATTTGTATTGGAGCGATTATTTGTCCAGGAGTAACTATTGGTGAAAATAGCGTTGTTGGAGCGGGTGCAGTTGTCACTAAAGATGTCCCTCCTAACACGGTTGTAGGTGGAAATCCTGCTAAAATTATTAAGCATTTATAATAACAAGTGATTTGAATTATAGATTAATAAAACAAAAATAACGAGGAATAAGTCGAAACTTATCCCTCTTTTTTAACTGTGGCACTTTTGTGGCAAAGCTAATGTTATGATAAAAGCGTAAAGGAGAATTGCCCTATGAACAAAGAAGAATTATTAAAAGGTTTAAGCGAAGAACAAATTGCTAAAATCAAGTCTTTTAAAAACCAAGAAGAATTATTAAAGTATGCTAAAGAAGAAGGTATTGAATTAACCGATGAACAATTAGCTGCTGTTAGTGGTGGAATTTGTACCAGCACCCCAACATTTACTTGCCCGTATTGTGGTTCAGGTAATATCAAAACTAAACATAACGAAAACAGTATCGCCGAATGGTATGGTAACACCTGCCAAGATTGTGGTAAATACTGGATTGTTAATAAAGATTAATTTATTAATTTAATAAGTGTGACACTTTTGTGACAACCTATTTGTTATACTAGTGTTACCTTGAGGAGGAATTATTATGCACTTAAGAGATGAATTATTAAGAGGCTTAAGCCCAGAACAAATCGATAAAGTCAATTCTTGTAACTCTGCTATTGAAGTTTTAGCTTTAGCTAAAGATGCAGGTGTTGAACTTACCCATGAACAACTTGAAGCTGTCACCGGTGGTAACTGCTATACCGATTCTAAGGTTCCTTGCCCAATGTGTAACTCAGTTGATATTGCCTGGGTCGAAAATAGTCGTACCAATGTTGATGAAGGAACATGCAGAAACTGTGGTTTCAAATTTACAGCCTAATAAAGTAAAACCATTACAAAGTCTATTAACTTTAAAAAAAGATAAGAATAGCGATAATTTTTGGCACCTTCTTAATCAAATTGAAGAAGGATGTCCCATTTTAAAAGGGAATGCCAAACGGTTAGCGTTATTCTTTTATATTATTGAGATATTAAGAAGTAACGATATCCTTTTTTATGTTAAAGGAGGGATAACCTTACAATATTATTTAAAAGAACACGCTAGAGTCACAAATGATATTGATCTATTAATCCCTTCTAATCCTCTAGAATTTTATGAAAAAGCCAAAGAAGCTTTAAAAAACAATAAATATGGACTAGATATCGAACTTAGTGATTTCCGTAAAGAAGAAGCAGATCAAACATATTATTACGATACCTTCTTTATGATGGTTAAAGTTTCTTATCGTGGTGAACTAATTGATACATTCTCATTAGAAGGAACATGTGAGCAATTCTTTTATGATATTGAACCAGTTAGATATCCTGGCCCATCATTTATTAAAGAAGACTTCACATTTTTAGGAGTCCCTCTTGAATTCACTTTAGCGGATAAGATATTAGCGATTACTTCTGAACAAGTAAGACCATATCGACATCTTATCGATACTTATAGCATTATTAACATAGCTGATATTGATATAGATTTAGTGAAGAAATATTTATCAATCTTACTTGAAAAAGAAAATAGGATTAGAGATAAATATGGTATCGATCACTCTAACTATATCTTTGAAATTAATAAAGATAAGAAGTTTGCTAAAAACTTTGCCTACCCAAGAATGCAAGCGGGATATAAAGAAACTTTCTTAGAAATGGTTGATATAGTAAATAAATGGATGAAAAATAATTTATAAAACTAATCAAATTTCAAAATTCTTAAATTCTTTTATATAATAAAGCACACCATCTTGTCCTAAAATAAGGACATTAAATAATTGCTAAATTAGTGGCACAATTGTGACACTTAATATGCTAAAATATATCTAAATTAAGGAGTTAAATTATTATGAGAGAAGATTTATTATACGGTTTAACAGATGAACAAATTCATAAAGTCTATCAATGTAAATCAAGTATCGAAATCCTTGCCTTAGCGAAAGAAGAAGGCGTTGAACTTACTCAAGAACAATTAGCCGCGATTAATGGTGGCTGCGGTGCTTCCGCTGATGATAAAAAAGATAACCACCGCAAAATTGAGGATTAATTTTATCTCATCTTATTAGCGTCTCATCTCGAGGCGCTTTTAATTTTTTAGAATTTAAAACTATCTTTATTGCGAATTTTACTTATAGTAATTAGAATAGATTTATTAATTTATGAATAACGAGAAGAAGCCTTCAAAATTTACTCAAGTTTTAAACAGAATTGATGACTACGCTGAAGCCCATCACTTAAAAACTTTATGGCAAATTGCTAAGTTTATGGCGGTCTCTTTTTTAGTGTCCGCTATCCAACTTGGTTTAGTTAATCTTCTCTATTTTTTAATGAAAGGTTGGACTGAACCTCTCACTCCATTACTTTCCATGATCTTTTCCGAAGAAACTGTAGGTGAAGGTCACTCTAACTGGGGATATATTCTTCCTTTCTTTATCTCTAATCTAGCCGCTAACACAGTTGGCTATTTCTTAAATCGAAGTAAGACATTTAAAAGTGATGCTCCTATCTGGCACTATATCGTTTATGTTGGTGTCTTATTAGTTCTAATCTTCTTTACTACCTGGCTACAAGGAGTAGCGGTGAACATTATGGTTGGTTGGGGAGTAGAAGGTATTGCTCCAACACTAGCGGCAATGCTTGCAGGTACTGTTCAATTAGTAATATTATTCCCACTTCAAAAGTTTGTCTTATTAAGAGAAAAGAAAATAAATAAGGAAGTAATAATCGAAAAAGAAAATAATTTAGAAGAATAAAATATTCCTTATATACATACGAGTTCCTCTTAGAGTGGCTTCTGATTTAGAACTTAGCAGTTTAATCCCACCGCCTGAGACGAACGAAGAGGAATA
>CAMOYS010000092.1 GCA_946630435.1 uncultured Caryophanales bacterium
GTCAACTTGGTTTACTTGATAACTCTGGCTATATTTATAACGAAACATCCTTCAGTGCTGGCATTAAAATGCTTAAAGTTAAAAACTCTGTTGAAGAAAAGAAATACACTGTTGAATTCTTTGATAATGAAATCACCACCAAAGGCGATGGCATTGCTGGAAATAAAATTAGACTAGGAAGCGATGATTATTGGATTCCAACAGTCGATGCAACTTACTTTAGAATAGACGCTGGAAAAAATGGCGCTCTTTTCAGAATTGACGCAATTGAAGTTTATGAAGAATCTTTAGCGGCTAAAGCCTTTGCAGAAATGTATTTAAATGCTTATACCTGTAATGATAATGGTGCATCTCTTCCAACCCTTAATGATGGTTATACATACGACAATATGGAGGCCTTGTTTGATGCATTAGATGGTGATTCTAAAGATAGATTAGTGAACGCCACAATTAACCACACTGATGAATATGGGACAGACGTGATTAAAGAATACGGTCAAAGATATTATTTAATCGTCTATAACCATGGCGCAGCTGGTTATGACTTCATGGATTTAGTGGGAGCGGGTAGTATTACTCCTCACGGAAGCGAAAGATCTATCCTTAGTAATATCACTAACGAAAACACTCCTATTTATATCGTTTCTTTCATCGTCGTTATTTCAGTCATCTCCATCAGTGGACTACTAATTTCTAAAAGAAGAAAAGAAAGATAATGTTTAAAAAAATATCTCTTATCTTTATCGCTCTTTTACCTCTAGTAATAACTAGTTGTAGTTTTAATATTCCTGAGGCTAATGATAACAACATTAACACAAATGTTAATAAAGCCCCAGAAATTGATTTTACAATCCAAGAATTCGCTGATTATTTAAGCGATAAAAAAGAACATTATCCGCTTAGCGATGAATTCATTGAAAGATATCAACAAACTTCAGGTGGCTATATTGATTACGCAAGACAATGCGACATTCCAGTTGATAAAATGAATCACTCCCCAAATCAAAAATGGCACTTCTTTTATTCGTGGATTGAATATGGAGAAATAGATACATCTTTAAGTGCCTATTCCCGTGTCTATATCGGTTTAAAATGCCCAGAACTTCTATTATGGATATATGAAGCTATGGGAGTTAACCCTAACAAAGTTAAAGAGGCTAAAATAGTCGCTGAACAAGGTAAGGTTAATAAAGATAATGTTTCCACTATCGCAAGCGCAATGCGAACTAAAGTTACCTGGGATGATTTAATCGAAGATATTTCAAAATAATTATGCAGAAGTCCGTTAAATTTATCTCTTTAAGCTTAATATTATTCGTCCTAGCTAGTTGTGGTGGAACTAGTGATAGTTTTACTAACCCATCCATTTCTAGTGAAGATTTAACCACTTCTAGTGAGAATACTTCTATAACTAGTAACGAAGATACTACATCTGAAATTTCTTCTAATGAAGAGAGTACTAGCGAAAGTGAAACAAGTATCACTAGTGAAGAAGCGAGTAATGAAGACATCTCTAGTGAAGGTAGTTCGACAAGCGAAGATACCACCTTAGTAGTTAAAGAAAGTATTTCCTATCATATTGAATACACAATGAGTGGAAAGACTTCTTACCGCTTTAAAGATAATGAAAGTGAACTAATTAAAGACACCTTTGTCTTAGATGATAACGAAGACGAATCAATCATAAATAGCGTTGAATCATTTAACTATATCTATGGTGGTGGTTATGGTGGATCTGGTGAATCTAGCTGGACTAAAGGAGACATGCTTAAATTTGGCACCACTAGTGTGAATGGTGATTTAGTATTAGAACTTTCTAGACCAGTTAATAAAATTAAAGTAACCGGATTAGTTGGTAATACATCTTTAAAAATTCAAGCAGGGGATAAAGACTCTTCTGATTGGACTAGTGAAGAAGATGATAATAAAACCCAAACTATTACCTGCAAAGACTTTAACGTTGCTTCTAAGTCTATAATTGATGAAGAAAACTATTCTTCAGCCTACATTGAATTTGAGGCGACTTCTTATATTAAAATTGTCACAGTAAATAATAAAGTATTCTATTTAACGAATATCGAGTTCTTTTATAGTGAAAGTGTTCCTACTAAAACATACTTAGTTACTTGGAAACATTCTAATGGAACTATCTTAGAAGTGGATAATGATGTTTTAGAAGGAACTATTCCTACATATGATAGCGAAACACCTTACTTAGAAGGTTATACTTTTAAAGGTTGGACTCCAGTAGTTAGTAAGATTTATAAAGACACCACATTCACTACGATATTTGTTAAAGATGGCGACGTAAAAGCGGGATATGATCCAGTTATATCTATTGATGGCAAAACTATTGAATATGGTTTCTATCCACAAAGCTATGTTAGTGATGAATATATCGTTAATGAACTCGAAAAAATTTATAGCGATACATTAGATACATGGTGTTTATTTAACGATGATTATTACGTTAAAGTAACATCCAATATTTATAATAACGAAGCATATAAATTTAGTAACAATGAAGACATTATAAACAATAAAACATACTGGTTTAAATGTGACACGATTAAATGGGAAATTTTAAATGCTTCAGCAAATGAATATCTTTTAATATCTAGTGTTTTACTTGATTCACATTCATATTATTCATCTTATGATGAAAGAAATATAAATAACGCTACTATTTATCCAAATAATTATGAAGAGAGTGATATCCGAAATTGGCTTAATAATGATTTCTTAAATACTGCCTTTAGTTTTGGTAGCGATCATATTAAAACCACCCTAGTTGATAATAGTGTTTCTTCTTTAGATACACCTTCAAATATCTATTTCTCGAATGACACAAACGACAAAGTATTTCTTCCTTCATTTAAAGATATGAATAACCCTGATTATGGTTTTACTTCTAATACTTCTAGACAAGCTAAAACCACCGACTATTTAAGAGCGATAGGTGGTTACTCTAATAACAAAGATAGTAGTTATCTAAATAACGGATCTTACTGGACTCGTTCACCTTCTTCTAACTTTTCCTATGCTTCATTTAATGTTAATTCAGGTGGTGTTTTAAGTGAGTACGCAGTCGATGGGAATAGCCATAGTGTAAGGCCATGTATCACCATCACTCTTTAGTTTTATTCTAAAAATTAGAAAATATTGACAAATTAGAGATAAAATTGACACTATGTGTCATTTTTTTCTTTTCTTCTCTCCTTGTTTAAATATCTTTTTATTTATATAATAAAGAACATATTAAGAGGACTACTTATTAATCCTATCTCTGGTCAATTTAGGATAATAAATAAACCCCTAATATAA
>CAMOYS010000093.1 GCA_946630435.1 uncultured Caryophanales bacterium
TAGCGATAACTGGATTAGATTTAAAAAATTCAATTAAATCATTAAATATATTAGTGTTAGTTGGTTTTTCACTTGGCTGAGTTTTACCAACATTAAGTTCATCTTTAGTAGGATCTACAGCGAGGTCTTGTTTAGTTCCCCAAATATATTCAACCCATTCTGGGAAATCGATAAATGGGTTTCTATTATTAGTGAAGTTTTTATAAAGAATATTGTTGCGGTGGATTTCATATTCATCAACTGGATCACTTCTATGCCATTCAAGTAAATCATCTAAGATTCCCATCGCAAAGGGAGTATCTTTCGTGGATGTTCCTGAATCAGTTACTCCCCAAGTGATATTTTTAATCGTGAGGTTTGGGTTATTCGCATCAATATTATTATCGGTGTGAGAGATATTGTTATATCTAGCCGCCATATAGAAGATAGCACGAGCAATATCACCTTTATCATCATCTTGAGGTTCAAAGACGGTTCCACTTCCTAATGTTTTAGATGTACCTAGATAGTTACCGACTGAATATTTAATTTTAGTGTTACAGTCTGTATAGGATTTAGATTTATCAACATAACCATAAGCGTTATTACCGTGGATGTTATTGGTGTAACCATCCGCCGCCCAAAGGTGCATTAAGTCACCTCTAGCTCCTCCAGTAGTTTCTAATACTTCATCAAAACCTCTAGATTTAGGCCAGATATGTTCACGGTTAATGCCGTTTTCTCCTTGGGTGTGATTGCCAAAGGCTTTAGTAGGGTTACCATGTTCTTTAATATAGTTACGAGATACATATAAAGAGTGAACATATGGGTTATCGTTATTGTTACTTCCATATTTATAGTTAGTGATAGTGTTAGTAGCACTGTTATAGGTTCCTTCTCCAACATCTTTAGCAGGGGAGTTTTCCCAGTCTCTATCACTAATCGCGTATATGTTCCAAATGGCGTTACCAGAGTCATAGGAATAATACTTTTGTCCCTTAGAGAGAATTGGTTTTAGATTTTTAAGTAAGTTATCTTTATTTTTCTCGTTGTCTGCTAAAGAATTGAGGTTTGAATAATAAGATCTAACTTCTTCTTCAGTAGAGTCATTTAAATCGATAGTGGTGGGAAGAGAATTAGTATCATAAGCTTGAGTTACTATAGGATTTTTAAAGGAAATACTAGCGATAGCGCCCATTGATAAAGCGCATAAAGTTGAACTTAATAAAATGATATTAAGAACTTTATTTTTCATTTCTTATTATTTCCTTTCATTAAATAGATATAGGCTCCTGTAATTGTGATACCAACGACTGCGACAATAACAATAATGGATAAAGAAGTATCGTTATCCGTGTAAGTTATTAATGATGCTTTCTTATTTTTAAGAACTAATTTAGTCTCTTCTTTAGTAAGATTATTTTCACCTTTATAGGTTGAAATAGCCCCAATAGAGGAGACACTTATAAGTAAGGCTAAGAGAGTGAATATCTTTCTAAACTTCATAAACTACAAATATGATATAGAAATAACCCCTAAAATTCATTATTTAAATTAATTTCTTTTGATACCTATAGCGATAATATAGCCGTTTACGAAAAAACTATAAATGTTATATTAGTTTTACTTTAGAAATAGTCTTTTATCCGTTATACTTTGTATTAACTTGAGGGGAAAAGTTTATGGTTATTAATAAAAAACAACCTGAACCTAAAAAAGAAGAAAAGAAGAAACACTACTGGTGGAAATACCTTCTTTGTATTTTTAGTGGTTTTATTTTATGTATTGGTACTATCGCTGGTGGACTAGTTATCGCTACTAGTGCTGTTAAAACTGGCGATTTAATTAAAATGACTGGTAATAAACCAGAAGATGTTTTAACTGAAGAATATTCAAATCAATCTTTATTCCAACTCATCACATCCTTAGCCTCTGGACAAGTTTCTTTTGAATCCTTAGATGGTATTGCTAAACTCACCCCAATGGTGGACACTCTTTTAGCTTCGATTAATGACACAATTGAAGAAAACTTACACTTTAGATTTGATGAAGAACAATTTAAGAATTTAAAATACGATGAAATTCCTCAATTTATCTTTGACGCTATCTTTGATAATGTCACTATCGCTAAGATGGTCGGAGTTAGTGAAGATAGCTCTAAAATTATGAAGTATTTCTTACTCCATCAAAACCCAGATGGTAGTTTTGACTTCGATCACCCATACACTATCCGTGAATTTACAGAGGCAGGATTTATCGATAATCTTCTAAGTGGTGCTAAATTAAGTGACTTATTTGATACATCTGACTCTAAAGTAATGGAAACTTTAGGGGATTTAACTCTTTCTGACTTAGAAAACCAAGATAAAATCATGGAGAAACTTGAGTCCATTAAGATTTCTGACATCATGTCGGAAGAAGATATAAACGCTAACCCATTATTAACCGCTTTAGCGAATAAAACTATTGGTGACTTAAAAGATCCTAACACAATTAAAAACTTAAAGATTAGTGAATTATTATCCGCGGAAGATATCGCTGGAAGTAAGTTACTTGAAGCTTTAAAGGATAAAACGATTGATGATTTAACTAAGCAAGAGACTGTTGAAAGTATTAAGCTCTCCGATATTTTAGATACATCAACCTCCCCAATCTTAACCGCTTTAGCAAATAAAACTATTGGTGACTTAAAAGATCCTAACACAATTAAAAACCTTAAGATTGAAGAACTTTTTAGCGCAGAAGATTTAGCAGGTTCTAAACTTCTTACCGCGCTTAAAGATAAAACTATTGATGACTTAACTAAACAAGAAACCATCGAGAACTTAAAGCTCAATCAGATTTTATCTGATGATGATATCGCTAATTCAACTTTACTTTCTTCCCTCGCCGATAAAACAATCTCTGAACTTGCTGATGACGATACGATTAATAACTTAACTATCTTAGAGTTATTCGGGGAAGACGCTGTTAATGGTTCTCGTCTATTAACTGCGATTAAAGATAATACTTTCGCTGATTTAAAAGATGACGCCACAATTAAAGCTTTGACTCTTTACGATATTTTTGGTGACGATGTTAACAATTCTCCAATCATGAAGGCTTTAAAAGATAGTACGATCGATTCTTTAACTGATCCTGCTACTATCGAAGGACTTAAGATTTCTGAATTATTCTCACAAGATGATATTGATGGCTCTACTTTATTAACGGCTTTAAAAAATAAAACAATTGCTGACTTAAAAGATGATGATACAATTCGCGCTTTAACTCTTTATGATTTCTTTGGGGATGATGTTAATGACTCTCCAATTCTTAAAGCCTTAAAAGATAACCCAAT
>CAMOYS010000094.1 GCA_946630435.1 uncultured Caryophanales bacterium
ATAGAAATTAATAAGTCATTGTCTTAAGAATCTTTTTAAGATCACGAACAATCTTTTCTAAGGTTCCAATTTCAAATGGGTTTTGTAAGTGATTCTTCTTTAAGTTAGTGACGAATGGATATTTGCCACCACACTTACAGAGTTTGACATATCTATTCCACGCTTTTTCATAATTCTTAGTTAAAAGGATAAAGAATTGGAAAGCGCAGACTTGGGCTAAGGTATAGTCAATATAATAGAATGGAGTACCAAAGACGTGGGATTGTCTTAACCAATAACCGCCATGAGAGAAGCACTTAGATTCTTCATCATATACTTTATGAGGAGTGTATCTAGATTCGATTTCTTTAAATTTAGCGCATCTTTCTTCATGAGTAGCATTAGGATTTTCGTAAACGAAATGTTGGAATTCATCAATTGTAATACCATATGGTAAGAATTCTATCGCATCCACTAAATGGGAATAACGATATTTATTGGCGTCTTCTTTAAAGAAACCTTCCATATATTTATGAGCGAAGAATTCCATCGACATGGAGTGGATTTCACTTGTTTCCATACCAGCTTGTCTAAAGTCAGTTGGTTTTATCTTTCTAGAAAGATAGCCTTGGAAAGCATGCCCTACTTCATGAGTTAAAACATCAACATCTCCTTTTGTGCCATTAAAGTTAGAGAAGATGAATGGGAACTCATAATTTGGAAGATAAGTCATATATCCTCCTGGAGCTTTCCCTGCTCTAGCTTCTAAATCTAAAAGGTGATGGTTAAGCATTAAATGGAAGAATTCACCACTTTCTTTAGACATATCGTCATACATCTTAGTAGCAACATCCACTAAATAGTCTTTATCACCGGCTGGAAGAGGATTTCCGTCAGCGTAGAATAAGTTATAGTCATAGGTTTTCATCTTGTTAAATGGAATACCGATGCGTTTAGCTTGTTCTTTATAAAGTTTTTGACAAAGTGGGACAAAGTTTTTAGCGATTTCTTCACGGTAAACTTTAACCATATCCGCGTTATAATCGGTTCTTCCTAAGTTACGATAACCGAGTTCAACGAAGTTCTTATAACCGAGCTTTTTCGCCATAGTGTCTCTTAAAGAGACAAGTTTGGAATAGATTTCACCGATTTCCTTTTCGTGTTCATAGAAGAAGTTATCAATTTTTAAAGAAGCTTCTCTTCTTGTTTCTCTATCTTTAGAGGTAGCGAACTTACCGAGTTGAGAGAGGTTATAGATATTACCTCTAAACTCGATTTTAGCGCTTCCTAAGATGCGGTCATATTCACTTGATAACTTATTTTCTTCAATGAGTTCTGGGACGATCTTTTCATCAAAGGCGAGTAAGGAATTTTCGATTTTTTCAAAATAATATGGAGATAATTTAGCTTCGAGTTCTTTTCTAAATGGCGATTTCACTAAAACCTTATTCCATTCATTTAAGATAGCGACAAGTCTTGGGGTAAGTTCATCCATCTTATCTTGCGCTTTAGCGTACGTTTTATCAGTAGTATTCAAAGAATAACGGATGGAAATAACAGTGTATTTAGTGTCAAAATCATCCATGAGTTTTTCCATCTTACGGATGAGTTTTAATGTTTCTTTTGCGTCTTGAGCGTTTTTAAGTTCTTCGATTAACTTTAAAGCTTTAGATGACACTACTTTATAAGTAGGTACCTTTAAAGGTATCTCTTCAAATTTAACGTCTTTATTCATAAATTTTCTCCTTTATTTATTTTAGCTTTGTAATTTCAATTTTAGCTTCATTTGGGTTAACTTCAAGGAAACGAATTCCATAGTTAAATGTTTCACCATTATTGCACTTATCTACATTATAGAATGAACTTGGTCCATAGTTAGTGTAACCATCATGTTCACCGATGGTGAAAGAATCGTTAGTTTTGAAGAAATCCGCTTCTTTTAGGTAAGCGTAACGATTGTTTAAATCTCCAAATGTGTTTTTATTTGTAGCTTCGATAAGGTGTAATAAATGATAGTTATTACCATACTCTTTTACCCATGGCGAAGCGTAAGTATTATTAATGGAATTAGAGAAAGCAAGTTGATAGTTTTTGAATGGATTATCATAGATAGAATCAATGAAATCCCCTCCTACTATTTCGCCATAAGATTCTCCCGATAAATCCTCTTGAAAATCTTCATCATTATAACCCCATAATCTAGCGTCAACATGGTATAAACGAACACCACCATTACCTAATGCAGAAGTCCAGTCTTTCTCGTTAACTCCGATTTTAGAATATAATTCTAATAAGATATATTCATCGTATGGGGTGTCATTATAAGAATCACCGCATGGGATGAGGATAGAATCCCCACTAGTCATAGATGGTTTAATTGTTAAAGTAGTAACATCTTTAGTTCCATCAATTACGTATGGAGCGCTCCAACCAACACTAAGTTTAGAGAATGAATTCCAGTCACCTTTGTTGTTGCACTGCATATCTTGTCCACCAACGAGGTTCAAGTTGGAGTAAGCATAATCATAATAGTCTTGTAGACCATAAATATGACCTTGTTCATGAATCATTGTTCTAGCGTCTGTAAAGTGACCTAAATTGGATAAAGAATAGGTATTTACGATTGGTTTTTCTTTAGTGCCTCTTTCTCTACCTATGGTATTCATATGTGGCCATATAGCGGAGCCCCAAACATTATTATCACTTCCATCAACGACAAAGTGGATAGAATCGATATAACCATCATGATCAGAATCGTAATCAGCGATATCAAAACCTTCAAGTGAATATAAATATTCAGTTACTTCATCAATTAAGGCATATAAGTGATCGAAGTTAGTGTTTTCATCATAATCTTTGAAGTAGTTTTGAGTGAATAATTCGGAAGCATTAAACATCTCGATTTCATCCCCTACTACAGTTACTGGATTATGAATAAGTCCACGAGAAACTTGAGTGTAATAATCTTCAAAGCTTTTCGCAGCGTTTCTAGCTTTATTAAAGTTAGTTGTGCTCCATTTATAAGAGGTTTTGCCTGCTAAATGAACAGGGACTAGTAAAACTGGTTGATCACCAAGGCTAGGCGCTAAAGTAGGATCAAACTCTTTAGAAACGTATTTTAAGTCCTTTTGATAATAACCATTGAACTTCTTAGTCGCGGAATCACCATTAATAGA
>CAMOYS010000095.1 GCA_946630435.1 uncultured Caryophanales bacterium
ATTATGAGCGAAAAGTTATTAGAAATTAAAAACCTTAAAAAATATTACGGTAAAGGTGATTCTGAGGTAAAAGCCTTAGATGATATTTCTTTTGATGTTTATAAAGGTGAAATGCTTGTTTTACTCGGTAATTCAGGATGTGGTAAATCTACTTTATTAAATATTATCGGTGGTATGGATTCCCCTACTTCTGGTGAAGTTTTATTAAATGGTGTCGATATTACTAAATATAAAGATAAAGAATTAACTAAATACCGTAAGGAAAAAATCGGCTTTATTTTTCAATTCTATAACTTACTTCCAGACTTAACTGCTTTAGAGAATGTAAAGATGTCTTTAGAGAGTAAAGATCAAAGCCATTTAAGTGAAAAGACCTTAGAACTTGTGGGTTTAAACGAGAAAAAGATGAAACAATATCCTTCTCAAATGAGTGGAGGAGAACAGCAAAGAGTGTCAATCGCTAGAGCCTTAGTTAAAAACGCTGAAATCATTTTATGTGATGAACCTACTGGTGCGTTAGATGATAAAACTGGCCGTAAAATCTTAGAGCTACTTCAAGATATCGTTCGTAAACAAGGTCAAACTATGGTTATTGTTACTCATACCACTCCTATCGCGGACATGGCTAATCGAATAATTACTTTAAAAAACGGCAAGATTATTAAAGAAAAAGTTAATGAGCATCCTCTTGATGCTAAAGATATCGTTTGGTAAAGAAAATGAAATTAGTAAAAAGCTTATTAATTCCATATCTTAAGCGCTTTTGGCTCATGCTATTAAGCGTTATTTTAGTTGGTGGATTTGGTAGTGCAATCCTAATTGGACTTAGAAATGCTTATTATTCTGTAAGTAATGGAGTTAACACATTAATCGAAGAATGCGGTTATCCAGATTTATATATTCAAACAATTGGAGATATTGAGTCTTCTTATATTTCTCTTCTTCCAAGTTCTTTTAATGAAGACGCTGGTATTGAAAAAGCCGAATATAGAACTACATACACCACTACATTTGAAAAAGATAGTGTTTCTTATTCCACTAGATTAATTGGTTACACAAGCGAAAGCATGCTTACTCATCATTTAATCGAAGGTGAATTAAAAGAAGATGGCGTAAGAGTGGATTATTATTTTGCTAAAGCAAACGGAATCAAAGTTAATGATACGATTAAAACTAAATTACCAAATGGAACAATATATGATTTAAAAGTGGACGCTACTATTGTTTCTCCGGAAACTTCAATAGTTAAAGCAGATCCATACGCTATTTCTTCATCCCGTGATTTTGCCTATATTTATATTCCTAAATCAATCCTTATCGATAATTCACCTAAAGCCACCTTTAATCAAATCCTTATCAAGTTTAAAGAAGGTGAAAAGAAGAATTTAGATGAATCGGTCGAATTTTTAAAAGCATATGTTAAAGAAAAGCAAGGTATCGTAATTACCGAAGACGATATTAAGATGCTTAAAGCTAATATTGCTTATGCAACAACATATGAAGATTCAGAAGTAATTAAATATTATAAAGATGCAGTTAACGGCATTAACTTAATAACCTTATCCGCTCCAACAGTCTTCTTTGTCGTCGTTTTAATAGTGTCTGCTTTATTCTTATTCCAGATTGTAAAACAATGCCGAAAAGATATTGGTATCATGAGGGCTTTAGGTGAAAAAACCAGTAGCATCTCCCTTGTTTTCCTTTCTTTAGGCTTAATAACAGGTGTTTTAGCCTGGCTTATTGGAATTGGTATTGGTTCTATATTTACCTTACTCGCTAATGAAGCATATGGAGGTGCTTTAAAACTTTACCCACTATCTTTCCATATCGAACTTCCAATTATCTTCATCGCCTTAGGTATTGTTGTATTTGTTACATTACTTACTTCTTTATTAGCGTCACTTAATATCACTCGTATCAAACCAGTCGAGGCCATGAAAGCTTTACCTCCTACTAAAAATGAAACTCCACTTCTAACTAGAACATTATTTAAAAATGCACCTATCACATTAAAGGTTTCTATTTCTCAATCATTAAGAAATTTATCTCGTTATATTATGTCTGGCATCTGTTTATTATCTAGTGCCATGCTTATCTTTGTTGCCTTAGCGATTAATGAATCTAAGGCTACTATGATGTCACAACTCTTTAATACAAGACTAGATTATGATGTCCAAGTGTATTTTGATAATATGCCAAGCGATTCAGATATCGATAATGTATTCTTAGATACTGATACAAATATCTTAGATAAAACCTTAATTAAATATCTTCCAAGTGAACTAGTTAATCCAACTAATAATAAGAAAGCTGTTGGTTTAATTAACGGACTTAAAGAAGATCAAAAACTAGTTAAAGTCGTTGATGATTATGAGCACACGATTGATATTAATAAAGAAGGTATTGTTTTATCGACTTATCACGCTTATCTACTTGATGCCAAAGTTGGAGACATAGTTAACGCGAATGACACTCCACTTAAAGTAACAGCGATATCTAACGAATATATGTATCAAGTTAGCTATACTGATTTTGATAGTTATAATCCAGAATACACTCGTGGATCATTACTTGCTAAAGTGAATGACGAACAAGAATTCTTTGAAAAATATAAAGACGCAAGTCACGTTACCTATATTTCGTTTACTAAAGTAATTAAAGCGGAATTTAATGAACGCTTATCTGCTTTTGAAATATCCGCCGCGATGCTTACATTTATGTCAATTGTTATAGGTTTTATGATTGTCTTTAATATGATGCAAACAAACTTAAAAGAACAGAAACGTACCTTTGCAACGATGAGGACACTAGGCTTCCAAAGAATAGATATTTCCTTATCAAATTTATTTACATCTATTATTCAATATCTAGTCTCAATGACATTTGCAATTCCTTTAGGTATCTTACTTGGAAAAACATTACTTAAAGCAATATCTCTACCTGATCAAATCTTCCCATTCCCTAAAACTGTTACAATGTATGTTTTCTCAACCTTAATTGTTTTAGCCTTCCTTCTTATCTCTCACTATTTAGTCATGAATACGATGAAGAAATGGAACTTACCAGAGTCAGTTAAAGAAAGAGAATAA
>CAMOYS010000096.1 GCA_946630435.1 uncultured Caryophanales bacterium
AACTTTAATAAAGCTAACACATTTGTATTTGATAAAACTGGCACTCTTACAAAAGGTAACTTTGCAGTAAGTAAAGTAATCCCAGAAGAAAAAAGAGATGAAATATTAAGGTTAGCCGCAATTGCCGAAAAAGATTCTAATCACCCAATCGCTTTATCTATTAAAGCTTTAGTTAAACCTTCTTCAAACGAATATGTTTTGAAAAATGTAATTGGGCAAGGAATAATTGCATCTAAAGATAACGAAAAGATTTATGTTGGGAACGCAAAACTATTAAAGAATAACAACATAAGCTTCAAAGAAATTAATGAAGTAGGAACACTTGTTTATGTTGCTAAAAACAATGAGTATCTTGGTGCGATTGTGATTAATGATGAAATTAAAGAAGAATCATATGAAGTTATCTCATACTTAAATAAGAATAATATTAAAACAATAATGCTTACTGGTGATAACGAAGCGATTGCTAGTGATGTTGCAAATAAGCTTTGCTTAACTTCTTATAAACATTCATTGCTCCCTCAAGATAAAGTGAGTGAAATGGATGGATTAATAAAGTATAAAAAAGACAATGAACTAATTGTTTATGTTGGTGATGGAGTTAATGACGCTCCTACATTAGCAAGAAGCGATATAGCTATTTCAATGGGTGGTGTCGGAAGTGATGCTGCTATTGAAGCTAGTGACATTGTCTTAATGCATGATGATTTAAAGAGTTTGTTACTCGCTAAAAAGATTGCTAAAAAGACCATGATTATTGTTAAAGAAAACATCTATTTTGCTTTAGGTGTTAAGTTAGCAATCCTAGTCTTATCTGCCTTTGGTTTAGCTTCTATTTGGTTAGCGGTCTTTGGCGATGTTGGCGTTGCACTTCTTTGTGTCCTGAACGCGTTAAGATCAGGAAAAATTAAAAAATAATTAATAGGAACTCCATCAAATAGGACAATTGTTCCCAAATGATGGAGTTTTTATATACTTTTTTATAAAAAGACAACTCCATATTTTCTTCTTTGCTATAATTATTAGGAAGGAAGTATAACTTATGAATAACTCTAAAATTGGTCTTCGCAAATGGGCGTCTTTTATTTTAGCGGGTATTGTTGGTCAATTAGCTTGGGCTATTGAAAACATGTTTTTAAATCTTTATGCCTTTGATTGCACACAGGATTATAAATTCATCCCATTTATGGTGGCCTTCAGTGCTGCTGCCGCAACAATAACAACCTTATTAATGGGTGCTTTAAGTGACAAGTTAAAGAAACGTAAAGCATTTGTAGCCTTTGGCTATATCTTATGGGGTGTTTCCATTATTGCTTTCGCTTTCTTAGATCCAAATAACCCAGTTTCTATGGTTTATCACGCTCCATTTATGGCTGGAGTCATGATTGTGGTAATGGACTGTGTTATGACATTCTTTGGAAGTACTGCTAACGATGCTGCTTTTAATGCGTTTGTTACCGATAACACTGTTGATGAAAATAGAGGAAAAGTCGAGTCTGTTCTTTCTATCTTCCCAATGATTTCAATGATTATTATTACCGTTTTACAAGGCATATTAGTTACTAAATCAGGTGGAGTTACTCAAGGCTGGGATATCTTCTTCTATGTTTTTGGCGGTTTAGTTTTAGTCTCTGGCGTTGCGTGTATATTCCTTCTTCCAAAAGATAATGTCGTAGTTAAAGAAGATAAAAAGTATATTCAAAATTTAGTGTATGGCTTTAGACCAAATGTTATTAAAAATAACAAGATGCTCTATATCGTTTTAATAGGCTTCTTATTATTTAATATTGGAGTTCAAATCTTTATGCCATATTTCATCGTATATATTCAAAATGTTTTAGGCATTGTTGAGATGAACTTTATGATAACTTTAGGTGTTGTTTTAGTAGTGGCGTGTATCATAACTGTTATCTTTGGTTTATTTATGGATAAGATTGGCAAGAATAAGATAATGATTCCTGCTTTATTATTCATGGCAATAGGGGCTTTATTATTCTTCTTTGCAAAAGATATGGTATTTGTCATTATTGCTGGAATCATTATCATGACAGGTTTTATGGTAACTACTGCGGTTATGGGCGCTAAGATTCGTGACTACACTCCTAAAGAAGAAGCGGGCTCATTCCAAGGTGTTAGAATGATCTTCGCGGTTCTTTTACCTATGGTAACTGGTCCATATATTGGCGAAGCTTTATTCTTAATTAACGCCCACACATATATCAATGAATATGGAAACGAAGTATTAGAACCAAATCAATTTATGTTTTTTGGAGTTATCGCCTTCCTCTTACTTGCAATAGTTCCTGTTGTTCTTTTAATTAAGAAAGAAAAAGAAAAGAATAATAATAACGATGATACCTCTAAGTGAATATCCTAGACCTCAGTTTAAAAGAGATAGCTATCTATCTTTAAACGGGAGATGGGAATATAAGATATCTAAAGATGAAGCACTTCCAGAAGAATTTGACGGAACTATTTTAGTGCCATTTTCTCCTGAAACTACCGCTGCAGACTTAAGAGATAAAAACGATAATAAAGTTAATCCAATAATCGTTCAACCTGATGATTATCTTTTTTATCATTTATCCTTAGATATTCCATCCGAATTTGAAATTAAAGATAAAGTTATTCTTCATTTCACCGCGGTGGATCAAATCGCTTCTATTTATTTAAATAAAGAATTAATTAAAACCCATGTCGGGGGATTTCTCCCTTTTAAAGTGGATATCGCTCCATATATAAACGATAGACATATCGATATTATTGTTAAGGCTATCGATAAAACAGATTCCTCTTATCATTCAAGAGGAAAACAAAAACTAAAACATGGAGGCATATGGTACACTCCTCAATCAGGTATATATCTTCCAGTGTGGCTTGAAAGTGTTTCTAATGGTTACTTTGAAGATATTAAGTTAACTCCTGATATTGATAACTCAATTTTAAAAATTCATATAAGAAGTGCCTTAAATGAGACAAAAATTCTCTTTGAAGGGAAAGAATATAGTTTTAAAGGTAATGACTATAATTTAGAAATTC
>CAMOYS010000097.1 GCA_946630435.1 uncultured Caryophanales bacterium
AAATCTTATCAATTTATCTCAACTTATGAAAAGGTATTTGAAGTAAATGAAGAATTAACGGATACCGTTTCTATTCTTCGCTTCGAAGCATTTATGCTTAAAGCAAAAGTTTACTTCAATAATAAATACTTAGGTGAATTCGTAAGTGGATATATTCCAGTGGAAATAGATGTAAGTAAAGAAATTATTAAAGGTCAGAATAGATTAGTTGTAGTACTTGATAGCACTGAAGATAAAGATATTCCACCTTTTGGTTTCGCTGTGGATTATCTAACTTTTGGGGGAATTTATAGAGAAGTTAGTTTAAATATTCATCCAAAAGTATATTTAAAAAATATATTTGTTCACGGAGATGATAAAGGTGTTATTAATATCACTCACGATTTGGTGGGCTCTTCTAATAGCACTTCTATAACTTATTATTTATATAAAGATAATAACTTAATTGATAGCTTTAATACTTTATCTTACGAACTTAAAGACTTTAAGCTTTGGGATATAGATAATCCTCATCTTTATACCTTAAAAACCGTGATTAAATCAGGTTATGGTGAAGAGGAATACTTCACTAGATTTGGTTTTAGAAAAGTTGAATGGAAGAAAGATGGTTTTTATCTTAATGATAAGAAGATCAAATTAGTGGGTTTAAATAGACACCAAGCTTATCCATATATTGGTTACGCAGCATCTAAATCTTTACAAGAATATGATGCGGATAAACTTAAATTTGAAGCAGGCGTTAATGTCGTTAGAACATCCCACTACCCTAATAGTGAACATTTCTTAAATAGATGCGATGAAATAGGTTTACTTTTAATTAATGAAATTCCAGGCTGGCAGCATATTGGAAAAGGTGAAGTTTGGAGAAAGAACTTCATGAGAAATATAGAAGCGATGGTAATTGAAGAAAGAAACCATCCATGTTTAATCGCTCATGGAGTGAGAATTGATGAATCAAAAGATGATCATGAATTATATTTAGAAGCGAATAAACTCGCTCATAAGCTTGATCCATATAGTTACACTACTGGGGTGAGAAATGTCACCAATAGTGAGTTACTTGAAGATATCTATTCTTATAATGATTTCTCTAACTGGAGTGTTGATTCAATTGGCTTATTAGCCAAAAAACAAGTTAAAAGTGCTAAAAACCACCCATATCTAGTAAGTGAAAATATGGGACATATGGGCCCTACTAAAGCTACTTCTGATATGAAAAATAAAAGAATCCACGCCTTAAGACATTTAGTGGTTCTTAATGATTCATTTAAATATAACGATATAGCAGGTTCAATTGGTTGGTGTTTCGTAGATTATAACACTCACGTTGACTTTGGAAGTGGAGATCATATCTGTCCACATGGTGTCTTTGATTTATACCGTAATCCAAAACCAGCTTACGCTTCTTTCGCTTCTCAACAAGATAAATTCCCAGTTATGGAAATAATATCTAATTTAAAACCAGGCGATGTTAACGCAGCGATGTTTGATGATATTTATGTTTTAACTAACTGCGATTATGTTGAACTTTATAAAAACGGCGAATACGTTAATAAATTCTATCCTGACTTTAAAGGTAAATATAAATATTTAAAACATCCACCTATCTATATTGATGATTTAGTGGGTATCACCTTTAAAGAAGATAAGATTCCAGAAAAGCATTGGGCTAAAGTTGGGAAGATGTTTAGCTACGCGGCGATTCATGGTTTTGATTCACTTAATCTAAAGATGAAACTTTATCTATTTAGAATGATGAAACAATATCATATCAATTATGATCAACTATTAGATTATTGGAATAAATATGTTGGTTCCTGGGGTGGCATCGCAAAAATATACACTTTTAAAGGATATAAAGATGGAAAACTAGTTAAAGAACAAACTCTTGGTCCATCCCATAAATTCGATTTAAGAGTGGAAAACTATAAAGATACTTTAGTTAATGAAGATACTTACGATATGACGATGATTAACCTCCATTATATCGATGAATATGGCGCTTTAATGCAATATGCGAATAAAGTAGTTCATGTTGAAGTGAGTGGTCCTATAGAACTTATTGGAGATAAAGAACAAGCTTTATTAGGCGGACAATTATCACTTATGATTAAGTCTAAAAAAGAAGCTGGTTTAGCTAAAGTTAAAATCACTTTAGAAGATATCGTTAAAGAGATTAATTTAGAAGTTAAATAAGTATTTTAAAAAGCCTCATTTTCCCAAAGAGGGGATTTCTGAGGCTTTTTTAGTGTTTTAAGCTAGATTTTAACGACCCTTAACAGCGAGTTTAATAACTTCATAACCACCATCATAAACGCCATCTTTTTTGAGTTTAATGATTTGATTATTTAAGTGAATTAAGACATCTTTATCGTTAAGTAAGGTATCAAGCATTTGTTTCATTGATTTTTCATCTGGACATTCAAATGTTGAATCACCATATTCTTGAGCGTGAACCGCGCCATAGACTTCGTGTCCACCAATATGTCTCATCATCAGTTTAACAACTGGATAGTAGGCGAGTTCACTTGGTTTAGTGATTAAAAAATCACTACCTCTCATAAGTAAGTTAGTGCTATAAACTGCTTCAAAGATATCTTTATGAGCAAAGACATGGATCCCTGCTTCAACATCTTTAGTGTTAAGAGTGTCAGCAAATTGCTTAACTTCTTCATACTTATCAAAATATGTTTTAGCAGTGTCTTTTAAACCTCTAACGTGTTTATCTAAGAAATCGAGCATTTCTTTATGATCACCTAAATTAATAAGTAAAGTCGCTCTTCCTTCTTTAACATAATTCATTAAATGATTAAGGATATAAACGAATTGTTTGCTTCCTGCACCTGCACCACCAACAGAGATTAAGATACGAAGTGGTTTATTATTCTCAATACGTTCAATTCTTCTTTTCACATCGTATTCAATATTTGAAACGAGTTCGTGATCAACATAATGTCCAACTTCATATAAATCAGTGCTTCCCATTGGTTTAAGAGGTTTTTTGGCAAA
>CAMOYS010000098.1 GCA_946630435.1 uncultured Caryophanales bacterium
GCATGGCTTGATGGAACTCCATCTAAACCAGAACTTGTTCTTAATTCAGCTGATACTAAAAACTTCATTGCACTTCGCGATGTATTAAGTAAATCAATGGGTAATATTCATAATTCTAATGAAACTTTAACGAATACAACATATGAAATCAATATAAACGTAGACCACATCAACAACGATTATGACGTAGACAAAATCGCAGCTAGGATTAAAAAAGACATTGTTAAAGACGCAGGATATAGAAATGTAACCCAAGTTAGAAATTTACGGTAAATAAAAAAGGAGGTCATATAAATGACCTCCTTTATTTTTTTACTCCATAAACGGCATCAGCGCGCTAAGTTGATCAGGCGTACATTCAAAGTCTTCACCCAAATCTTCAATTGTCAGATTGCAATTATCAACTTCAACCTCTAAATCTTGAAGAGCAGTCAGCGCCTTATCACACTCGTCAATTAAGTCTTCTTGAATCATAATCTGACTTCCATCTTCATTGAAAACGATTTCTCCATTCTCATCTTTGCGAGAATACTTCTCAACAATTTCTTGAAATTTCTCATTATAGAAGTCACTCTCCTTCTCTAGCGACTTTCTAATTTTATTTAACTTATAAGCACCCTTTAGTGGAAGATTTACGCTACTAAAGAAACCAATATTATTTCTAAAATCCATTACCTGATTCATTGTAATTTTAACCATTTAACTCCTCCTATTCCCAGTTAAAAATTTCTACTTTCTTTTTATGTTTATCGTTTATATATTTACCAATACCAATAGCATCAGCTATATCATCTGAAACTGTTATATCAAACCACTCTTTAACTTTCATCTGCATGGAGCGCTTTCTGTCGACCCGTGAACGTCCTTTAACTTCACAGTGTGAGCGCCAAGTTGCAGGCGGAACGATTACATACTCGGTATTTTGTTCAACACAAGTAGCCATTAGTATACCTTGTAATCGTGCAAGTGTTTGATATGTTGTAACACCAACCGTTTTATTGTTCAGTTGCTGAAGTTGTATTCCTTCAATTCCTATTATATCTGGATTCCAATTTTGAATTAATTGAATTAACCAATTTTTAATTTCGATATCGCGTTCAATTTCGTCATCGGCGCCCGCGCTAAAGACGTCTGCATAAATAAGTTTTCCATCGTCAAAAATAGAATATCCAGTTATATGGGTAGCTTGATCTAAACCAATTGAACGCTGTACCTTTTTACTTTTTGGTATTATTTCTTTTGTAAAGTTATATTGATTTTGTTGGCAAATTGGACATATAAACTTATCTCTAACTTTCTTATAAGGCAAATAAATTTTATGCCCCTCATTACATTCAAAAGTTAATTCTGTATCTAAATTCTTATATTCATCTGAAAGTAATGTCCAATTATGTTCTATCGCCGCCTTTCTTATGTCTTCAATTTTTATCTTTGCCAATTAAATTCCACTGGAACCGAAACCGCCATTACGGTCTTCGCCGATTTCTCCTACAGATTCCACTTCGACAAATTCTGCCTTAGGAACTTGAACTAATCGCATCTGAGCAAAACGCTGTCCTTCTACGATTGTATAAGTATTACCATGAAGAATTGATTTAATGTGAATCTCTCCATTATCATCAAATTCATAATCTATATCTTTAAAAGGCGGTTCAATATTTTCAACAATAACCCCAATTTCATCACGATATCCTGCGTCAATAAGTCCAGGAGTATTAGCAATGCGAAGTTTTGTTTTTACTGACTGGCCGCTACGTGGTTGGATAAGAATTGCATATCCTTCTGGAATAGCCATTTTAATACCAGTGCCGATAATTTTTGTTTCTCCGGGTTCTAGAATAATTTCTTCTTTTGCATAGATATCAAGACCAGCATCGGTTTTATGAGCATAAGTTGGAACTTTTACTCCTTCTTCTAATTCACACGGTATATGAATTACTTTACTATTTGTATTAATAATTTCTTGAATTTTATTTGCGGAAAGCATATAAATTTCTTTTAAGAAATCTTTTTTCTTTTCGCTTAAAAAGTCAATTTCATCAATAGCTTCAGAAGCTTTATTAAATTCCTCTTTTACACTATCTTCGTTATAGTCTTTATCTAAAGCTAGAATACGAAGTTCTTTTTCGGCGGCGGGATCATTTAGGGTCTCATTGAACAAACCTAACACTTGTGGTTTTAATGTTTCAAACTCTTCATCAGTTAAAGCCATAAGCGACTCAAACATTTCAAGTCCACCAATTAGGTCAATTGCATCTTGATTATCTTCATAGAACTGTAAAATCTCTTCTTCGCTTAGCTTGTTTTCAAAAGCGTCTTCCTCTACAATTTCTACTCCAGTTTTTTCTTCGTTTTCAGCGCCGGCGCCTTCAACAACAGTCATATTTTCTTTTTCATTATTCAAAGTCATCCCAAATTCCTCCAAGGATTCTTGTTACTTTAATTAAATATTGCTCTCCGATGATTTCTCCTTTAGCTTTTTTCGTTTTATATGTATATCCACTGGCGCCAACAGTATGACCGTGTTCTTCGGCGTCTTCTCTAAAGTTTTGAATTGCTTTGATAGCTTCTTCTTCAGTGTCTACTACGTATTCTTCTGTTCTTTTAATTAATCTCATTTATTTTCTCCTTCTACATTTGTTGAAATATTAATTGTTTGATCTGTTGTTGTTGTAGTATATTCATTGCCAAAATAGTTACGAAGTGGTGTAGTGGTATATGTCCAATAAGGTTTATTTAAACCCCACCAACTAGGAGAAGTATAAACAAAGGTCTTATGTCCTTTTCCTTCGTTGTATCCATATTGATACATTTCATCAAGTAATTCTTTTAATTCAGTTTCAGTAAATTCAATTTTACCTTTTTCATTTTTTGTAAAAGTTTTTGTTATCATTTATTTATTCTCCTCTAAAGTAAAAAATAATAATTCATAAGCATAAGGAAGTT
>CAMOYS010000099.1 GCA_946630435.1 uncultured Caryophanales bacterium
ATGTGGTGACGCAAAGCTATAGGGTCTTTATAAGGGGAGACAGCCAGTTGCCAACTAAAGGTGACTGGGATTTTTATTCAATGGCAAGTAACTTATTCAAAAAACCTAAAGTTAGGATTGCAATCGCTACATTAATCACAATTTTCACACTAGCGACTACTTTTAGTGCGTCCTTTGCTTGGTTTGAGTCATTAAATATGTTTAATACGACCGCCGGTAATTTTACTGTTGTTGGCCCAGAAGTTATTGGCTTTGACCTTTATTATTTAAGCGAATTTGATGATGGAGAAGGAAATACTAAATTAGGCAATTATAATCCTACTATTGAAAGCTTCTCTGGCTATGAAGTTGCTTATGAAGACGCTACATTTACTAAAATTAATTATTCTGATGGCCATGTTACAAATGATCCAAACCCAACCAATATTACTCATTTATGGCCTGCTCATAAATTAACATTCGCTGTTGTTATTACTTCTAGTGAGGTTGAAAAATTCTCCATTTCTGATTGGGGTGAAAATGAAGGACATGAAGCAGATGACGCTGCTAAAACAAGCGTTAGTCAATTTGTTAGATTATCTTGGGCTATTGATATTTATGGTGCCGCCTATAGTGTGACAAGCACCGGAGATACTGATGAAGCAATCGCTAATGATGTTGCAACTGGTTTTAGAACATATTATGCCGATGATACTTTAGAAGATGTATTTGAATATTCCGAAGAATCACTTGCTCCAACTTCTTCAAAACCTGTGATTGATATTATCGAAAGCGGTGATATGCCAGAAAAGGAAAGTGGTCACCGTGTAATTATCTATTTCACTTTAGAATTCTCTAACGATGTGAACACTCATTATAGTTACGATGAAGAAACTGGCTATTACGAACAAGACGATTATGGAAATAGCAACTGTTACGAAAGGTTATTCTTCGATAAATTAGATTTCGAATTAGCGTAAGAATTATGAAGGAAAGCAAGATTAAGTTACTAAAAGAAAAGTTACTTAGTTCCAAGAAAAATAGAGTGATTGCTGCTTTAGCCACTCTAACGATTGGAAATCTTTTTGCTTTATCTTCCATTACTTTTGCCTGGTTTGTGGCAAACGCTAATACAAAATCATCAATTAATACTTTCTCTGGCGACTTAGATATCAATATTAACAAAGTCTCAGCCTATAAATATGTTTACCCATATTACAATAATTCCGCTGACTTTATTGATTATGATGGAGATGGTGTTGTTAAAAGCTATGTTCTTAAGGATTCTTCAATTGAAATTCCTGAAAATTTAAGCGATACAGTTACAATTCCTCTTACCGTACTTGAAGGGCAAACATGCAATGGCGGTGGAGAGAAAACCGCCACAAATATTAGTTTTGAAAGATCACAAGACTTTAAATATTATCTCATCGGAAATAGCACTTTTAATGGAGTTACTAATAATCCTTGGTCAACATTAACTGCTACCGCCTTTTCACGCCGTGATATTCCTGTTGCAACTGATGATCCAACTGATGATCAAACCGCGATTGTTAAAAATGTTGTTTTATCCCAAGGTTCTGAATTTATCCTTTTCGATGTTAGAACTGTTAATAATTTAAACACAACTTGCTCTTATTTTACTTATGGGACACCAGTTCCAGAAACAAGTAAGAATTCTCGTTTTGCTATTTTAGATAATAATCGTATCAAATGCTTAGAAAGTGGCATTTACACCATAAGATATCGCATTAATTCCTCTGGAGATAAGTTCTTAGATATCAATTTAACCGCTAGAGGTGATAACGCAATCATTGGTTCTAACCTTATCGATCCAACTAAGATTTCAATTGATTATCGTGGTTCTGTTGATAAAGAAGAGTTCCCAGATATTACTGATTATCTTTCAACCGCTATTCAAGAACAAAACACAATGGTGGTTTTAGATGTTGAAGTTAAATATCAAAACAAAATCGATATTGATGCGGGTTTAAAAATTATGCGTGAAGGAGTTTCCGCTCAATCTATTTATAGTTTTACCGGAAAATATAACACAACTGATGCTTATACATATCGTGGCTATCAAGATGATGAAAACCGTAACCCATTAAACGCTAGTGATTTCTATACTTTCTATTCGGTTATCGCTAAAGAAGAAAATAAATACGCTTCTCCAACATTCGCTTGGGAAGCTTTTCACGCTTTAAAAACTGACCAACAAGAAGACGCTCAATATATCTATCAAAAATATCAAAATAGCACTACCTTTGACCGTGAAATCCAAATGAATGTCAAAGGCAAAACAATGTCAGACTCTACAATTATTCCTGGCTCACTTGAAGAAAGCACATACCATATTTATATCGCTATTGATTATGATTACGCTTATACAAATTTCTTCATTAACCAAGAACGTTTAGGCAAAACATATTATCTTGACCGTGATTTTGGTTTCTACTTTACCGCAACTCAAAGATTAGAACCATCCCCATCTCCAATCTATAAAGAAGGAGGTGACGAAAATGAATAAAAGAAAAACTGAGTTCCTTAAGTCAAAAGCTTTTATAATCACTTTCGTCGCTTCAATTGCTACTTCTTTACTTGCTTTAGTAGCACCTTTTGCAATTGCTATTTTTGAAAAAGACGCGGAACGTGAAGGTTTTTATGGTCAAGTTGCTCTCCGTTCTTATTTTGAATGTGGAACAGGTCGACCAAAAGGAACAAACGGTATTGATGATCCAGGTGATCCATACGTTATTACTCGACCAAGACACATGTATAATCTTTCTCGTTTACAAGGTTTGGGTGTCTTTAATGAACCAACTTTCTTCCAATTAGGTTTAGTTGGATTAGCTGGCGACGAAAGTGGAAAACCACTTTGCTATTTAAATGACTCCACTTCAGAAACCGTTCCATTCCTTGATATGACATCATCCACCTATACTTATGAACC
>CAMOYS010000100.1 GCA_946630435.1 uncultured Caryophanales bacterium
AACTATGTAAGTGTTAATTATCAAGGGAAGATTAAATAAAAATGAACGAGGTTTATGCGATTGAAATGCTAGGTATTACCAAGAAATTTGGGAATATTTTAGCTAACGATAAAATCGATATTAGACTTCAAAAAGGTCATATCTTAGCTCTTTGTGGAGAAAATGGCGCGGGTAAATCGACGATTATGTCCATTCTTTTTGGTTTATATGAACCAGATGAAGGAATAATTAAAAAAGACGGAAAAGAAGTTAAAATTTCTAATCCTAATGATGCGACTAAATTAAATATCGGAATGGTCCATCAACATTTTAAACTGATCGATACTTTTAGCGTTTTAGAAAATATCATCTTAGGAGATGAATCTCTTATTGAATATAAAAATAACTTAAATTTCTTTAAGAAAACCTTTAATTATCTTAATAAACATGTCTTTAAACTTATCGACTATAAGAAAGCTAGAGAAGATATTAATAAGATTATCAAACAATACGATTTAAAAGTGGACTTAGATAAAAAGATTAAAGATATCTCCGTTGATATGCAGCAGAAAGTAGAGATTATTAAGATGCTCTACCGTCAAAACGATATCTTAATTTTTGATGAACCTACCGCAGTACTTACTGAGCAAGAAATCGAAGAATTTCTTAATATTTTAAGAAACCTTAAGAAAGAAGGTAAATCGATTATCTTTATTTCTCATAAGCTTAATGAAGTATTCGAAGTTAGCGATGAAATAACTGTTATTCGTAAAGGGAAATTCATTAAGAGTTTAGTTACGAAAGACACTACAAAAGAGGAAGTATCTTCTTTAATGGTGGGAAGAAAGATTAGAGAATTTAAAGAAAAAATCGATAAAAAGCCTCTCGATGAAGTTTTAAGAGTAGAACACTTAACAATGCTTGATCCATTCTCCAAAAAGAAAGTGGTTAATGATGTTTCCTTTAATGTTCGTAAAGGTGAAATCGTCACTTTAGCGGGTATTGATGGAAACGGTCAACAAGAAGTAATTTATGGTATTACTGGGATTAAAAAGATCCATGATGGAAAGATATATTTATCTAAGAAAGATATCTCCACTTATTCCATTAGAGAAAAGATAAAAGCGGGTATCTCTCATATCCCTGAAGATAGGCATAAACACGGTCTTATTTTAGATTTTTCAATCTATGAAAACACTGTCTTAGACCGTTATTATGAAAAAGAATTCTCGAACTGTTTCATTCTAAATGAAAAGAACATCAAAAAGTACGCGGATGAACTTATTTTAAAATACGATATTCGTTCAAGTGGCGATGGAAACACAAATGTAAGAAGTATGTCTGGCGGTAACCAACAAAAGATTATCGTTGGACGTGAAATAGAAAGAAACCAAGACTTATTAATCGCTGTTCAACCGACTAGAGGACTTGATATCGGAGCGATTGAAGGCATTCATGAACTTATCTTAAAACAAAGAGAAAATGATAAAGCAATTCTTCTTGTTTCTTCTGAACTTGATCAAGTCTTCTCTCTTTCCGACCGTATTTTAATTATGTATGAAGGAGAAATAGTTGGAGAATTCCTTCCAAAAGAAATCACGAAAAATAAGCTAGGTTTATATATGTCAGGCGCTAAAAAAGATGAAGTAAATGCGATTAAGGAGAATGGAAATGAATAAGATTAAGTCATTCTTCAATATGTTAATCAAAAAAGAAGGCACAAAGACGGCGCTTACATCATTATGGTGCGCGCTTTTAGGCTTAATCTTAGGTTTCTTTATCTTACTTATGATTAATCCTAGCGAAGCTACTTATGGTATGTCTTCTGTTTTAGGCAATTATCTCGTCTTTACTAATCCAGCGGATAAACTTAATTATTTTGGGCAAACATTAGCAAAGACTGCACCACTTATTGCGATGTCTTTATCAATTCTTGTTTCTTATAAAGCAGGTTTATTTAATCTAGGTGCATCAGGCCAATATTCAGTTGCAGTCTTAGTTATTTCTTTCTTAGGTGCTGGACTTAATTTACCTTGGTGGTTAGTTATTATTTTAGCAATGGTTATGGGCGCTTTATATTCTATGATTTCAGGTGCTTTAAAAGCATTCTTTAACGTTAATGAAGTTATATCCGGAATCATGCTTAACTGGATTGCTTTATATTTAGTTAACGCTATATTATCCGATAACCCATTAGTTTGGGATAGCGCGCATAGTGAAGCATTTGTAATAGAAAGCGGGAATAACGCTTATATTCCTCAGATTGGTTTTGATAAACTCTTCGCTGGAAATAATATCGTCGGTTTAGGAATGATTCTCATTTTAATAATCGCTATTATTATCTTTTTCTTATTTAAGAAAACAACAATTGGTTACGAACTAAAAGCCACAGGTTTAAATAAAGATGCAGCGGATTACGCGGGAATGAATAAAGTTAAAAATATCTTAATCGCCACCGCTATATCTGGCGCTTTAGCGGGTCTAGCAGCGTCACTCAATATGCAAAACGGATTCACATCTTGGAAGTTATCTTCTGTACCTCCAGATATTGGATTTTTAGGTATATCTTCCGCTTTCTTAGGGGGACTTCATCCTCTTGGAGTTATCTTCTCATCCTATTTTATCGTTCATATTACGGAAGGCGGATCAATGATAACCGACTTAGGATTTTCTCCAGAAGTCGCTTCCATTATGACTTCCGTTATTATTTATCTATCTGGTTTTGTCTTCTTTGTTAAAGAGATATTAAGAAGATATGACTTAAAAGGTGAGTTAACTAGATTAAGTAGAGATAAGGAGGAAACGGCATGATTATAGTTTTATCCACGATTAGTTTCCTTCTTGCTTATGTCGCTACTTTAACTATCACTGCTTTAGGTGGGATGTTTAGTGAAAAGAGTGGATCTTTAGCTTTATCACTTGAAGGATG
>CAMOYS010000101.1 GCA_946630435.1 uncultured Caryophanales bacterium
GGATGATATTTCTTTAAGATTTGTTCCACTCTTACTTCGTTATAAGTAGAACCAATTAAAGTGACGAGTTCGATATCTTTAATATTTTCTTCTCTCATCTTTCTAACTAATTCCATTTGGATATCATAGGTAGAGTTTTCATAGATATCGAAAAGGATTAAGGTTTTAGGATGAACATTAAAGATTTGTCGAACTAGTTCACTACCAATTGAGCCCCCTGCTCCGGTTACCATAACAGTGTTACCACCTAACATATCTTTAATCTTATGGTTATCTAGTTTAATAGGTTCACGGGAGAGTAAATCATCTAAGTCCACATCAATGATTCTTTTATCATTAGGACCTTGCATCTCACTAATTAAAGGCATTCTTCTCACACGAGCGTTACAAGAGTTAAGTAATTCAAGTATTTCATGTAATCTTTCCGTGGAGATCTTTGACATCGCAATAATTACTTCTTCCGCGTGATAATAATCAATAATCTTTGCTATTTCAGAGATTGGACCTTTAACGGGGATATTTGCAAATAATCCACCTATTTTATTAGGATCATCATCGACGACACAGACGATTTGGTTATGGTTATCTTCATTACGACGGGATTCATCGACCACTACTTTACCAGTGGCACCTGCGCCTATAACAATTGTTCTAACTTTTTGTTTCTTTAAGAAGAAAGTAATATGGGTGAGGTTAAACACTCTTACTAGGAGTCTAAGAGTTGGGTGAAGGAACATTAAAGATATCGTAGAAAGCATCCAAATGAAGATAAAATCTTTAAAGACTGGTAAAGCATCTACGAAAACAATAACGATTAAACCAATTAGATGTACGCCAAAGGTAACTAAGGTAATTCTAATTGATTCAAAGATGCCGATATCTCTAGTGATAATCTTATAGTTTTTAGTAACTAAGAATAAAAGGAAAGTTGCTAAGGCAACGGAACCTGAATAGATTAAGGTTGGAACGATATTATCTCCGATATTATTAAATCCATAGTATGAAAGAAAAGAGATAAAGACTATACCAAAGGAGAGTAAAACATCTAGAATGGCATAGATGAAGTGGAGATTACGTGATTTTTCTTTCATAAATAGATTGGATAATTTCGGATGTTACTTCCGAATTAGTAATTATATTATATATCTTTAATTATATGTAGCGATTTTTTGTAGTCGGATAAAATATTATTTTCTAACAAACTCAATCATATAGATAGGAAACATTGTGATATTTTCCGCTTCCTTTCGAACATTTGTTAAGCCAAATACCCAAGAATCATCTATATCCTTATGAGTAGTAAGAAGATTATTTAAAGCAAGGTGAAAATATAAACCTGATTTTTTATCTGGTTTTCCCGCTTTGATTTCGATAGGAATTATTTTCATATTCTTTTCTATAACAAAATCAATTTCTCCATATTTGACTCTTGAGTGAAAACGAGGTTCAAAGCCGTGCGCTAAAAGGAGTTGCGCTGCAGCATTTTCGTATGGAGCACCTAAGTCAACATTGGAAGGATCTACCAATAGTTTTCTTTTAGCATCTCTATCAAAAATAAAGTGTGTCAATAAACCTGAATCGCCCATAAATAATTTAACGAGTTTGTGATCTACGGAAATCTTAAGAGGATAAACTGGGTTAGAAACATTATAAGTTGGAATAGCCACTCCAGCATTTTTCAGCCAAAGGAAGCGATCTTTTAATTCGAGATTGCGGAAATTTGGAATATTAGTTAAATGTGATTTGATGAATTTGCGGTTTTTCATCATTATTTCGCCCGGAAGAAGATTATACATTTCTAAAATTACTAATCTATCTTTCTTGTCAGCGTATTTAATAATATCCGCTTTATACCAATTATTGATTATTTCTAATGAAGTTGTAGTTTGCTCAAAAGATTTATCATTAATAAAGCCTTGCACCGCTTGTGGGAAACCACCGACAAGAACATATTCCCTAAATTTATCAAGCAATAAATTATTCAGAGAATCACTAACAGGAATTTTAGTTTTAAAGCATTGTTCAATTTCATTAATAATTCCCTGGCTAATGTTATTTGCTAATAAAAACTCTTCAAAATCAAGAGGATACATCGTGATTTTTCTTAAATAACCAGTTGGATTTAGATTGACACTTAAGACAGACACTCCTAAAAGAGAACCAGACATAATGATTCGAAATTCACCTCGATTAACGATTTCTTTAGTTAAGGTAATGATATCAATGTATTGTTCTTTAAAAAGAGGATTGGCTTGAATGCGTTTTTCACGGATTTCGTAAAAATATTGGATTTCATCTAAAAACAATATGTCATCTTTACTAGTTAATTTAGTTGGAGAAATAATGGATAAACGATTCACAAAGTCATCATAATTTTTTACTTCAAGCAAAAGAGATAAGGCGGTTGCGTCTTTCGTAAAATCAATTTCAATATAGTTGTTAAATGATTTAATGAATTCTTCAATTAAGCTGGTTTTTCCAACTTGTCTCGCTCCATCAACAAGTAAAGCGGTGTTTTCTTTGTTCTTCCAGTTAATTAATTCCTGCATTTTTTTACGATAAAGCATAATTAAACCCTCCTTATTTTCACTATAATTATAAATTATGAGGATAAAATATCAACAAATTACTTTGGAGTTTTTCCGTTTTGGCTGAAAAAGTACTATGGAGTTTTTCCGTTTTGGCTGAAAAAGTCATAAGTAATTTATGATAAAAATTTAGATTTACTTAAATTATCAATGCGTTTATATACGAGTTTGTGTACCTAAAACCTCTATTTTTCTATACTGTAGTAGTAAATATTGACCGTT
>CAMOYS010000102.1 GCA_946630435.1 uncultured Caryophanales bacterium
TTATGCATTAAGAGTCTAGTTTTTCGAGCAAGTTCCGCTTCATTTAGATAAGTAGATAACTTATCCATACATATCTCACGTAAATTGGCTTCATCTAGTTTACCATTCGCTGTTAATGGGAACTTCTTCATGTAAACAATATGAGCAGGTATTTTAATCGCAGGTAATGTTTTTCTCATTACTTCAAAATACTTTTCTTCGACGAAATGAGGTGGTTTCTTTTTAAGTTCAACGCAGGCAATAATATATTCTCCTTCATCCGCAGATGGGAAACCTAGGACACGAACTCCACCAAATTCTTTAAATTTACGGAGTTCTGCTTCAATTTCTTTTGGAGATATATTTTCACCTTTACGGATAATGATATCTTTAATTCGACCATTAAGGACTAAATAACCATCTTCATCTAAATAACCTAAGTCACCAGTATGAAGATAACCGTCTTTATCAAAAGGTTGTTTATCTTCGCTAAGTTTATAATATCCATTGAAGACGTTATAACCTTTAACTAAGATTTCTCCTGGTTCACCTTTATTAACAAACTTTTTAGTGTCTGGATCCATAAAGGCAAGCTCAATACCTTCCATTGGAATACCTACTGTTGTTTTCTTTTTCTCTTTAGGGGCATCAGGATAGACTAAGGAAATCATTGGAGAGCATTCAGTTTGTCCGTATCCATTCATGAATTTACCTTTACCATATTTCTTTTCTAAGAAGGCAAATTCTTGTTCGGAAGTAAATCCTCCTCCAACGATACAGTGTTTAACAAATCTAGCGCGATGTAGCCACCAGAAAGGGGCGCGAGCAAGTTTATCAAAGATAACACTTACCGAAGCATAGTCTCCACATTTATTCTTCACAAATTCTTGATAGATTTTTAATTTATCGGATAAAGAGTTTAAATACACTGTTCTTTGGAAAGCCATATAGGCATTTACCACAAGTAAACCAAAGCAATGGAACATTGGAAGTAAACACATGAATTTTTGTGGAAATACTGGGTCTAAACGAGCGAAGTTAAGATAGATGATATTCATCATGCTATATTGAGAAAGCATCGCTGCTTTTGGTTTCGCAGTAGTTCCAGTTGTAAAGATAATAAATGATGTTCTTTTACTATCTTCCTCTCGAGATAATGGGGAAGTAAAAGGTTCAATCTCGTTATTTTTAATAATCTCTTTAAAATCAACGTGACGATAACGTAAGGATAAAACTTTATCTTTAGATATCTTAGTTTCTTTAAGTAATAAATCTAATTCATTTTCATTTTTACTTAAGGCAGTAAATTTTCCCACAGCAAGGAATTTAGAATCAGTGAACTTAATTAATTCGACGAGTGTTTCGTGTCTTGCCATATAGTTAAGTAAGACTGCTACTGCGCCAACTTTAATAATCGCATAAAAAGCAATTAGCCAGTTATAGCAGTTCATACCTAGTAAAGCGACATGATCATTAGGTTTAACCCCCATCTTAACTAATTCATGTGCGTAATAATCAACTGACTTTTCAATTTCTTTAAAAGTAAAAGGGCACGCTTTAAAACTAATTGCAGTTAAATTAGCTTTGTCCCCTTCAAGTTTATAGATATCTTCAAATAAATAATTATCTAGTTTTCGTTTAACAAATTCGCCCATAATCTTTACACTTCTTCATCTTTATTAGCGTTAATTTCCTCAACGATAGGTCTCTCAATATGTTTCTTTTTCACGATGAAATCGAGAAGTAAACATAATCCAACTAATAAAACTACCACAACAAAGACATAGAAGAAAGGTTGAAAATCACCCATCACAATATTTTTTTGGAAAATTACTGTGGAAACTAGTACGACAAAGATAGGATGGAAAAGATAGAAAGTAGAAGAATGATTACCAATATAAGCTAAAGCAAAACCCACTACTGGGATATGCTTAATTAAGCGACACACTGTGTGTAAGAAATATGTTCCTAAAATACCAAAGAAGAAAGCGATAATCGCATCAAATCCTCCTAGGGCTGGATCAAATTGACCTGCAGGAAGAGAACCAGTGAAAAACGCACCAAATTGATAATGGCATAATAAACAGGTTCCAACGATTAATCCTTCTGCAACTATAGCGTTAATTCCCATTAAGATACTATGTTTTTTCGATTCAACACGTCTATTTAAGAAATGCCACTGCCTTAAATAGGCTGCAGTTAACATGATTGCTAATATTGTTGGATAAGATTGAACTGTAAATGGAAGATATGGACTAATAAATTGTCCCATCGCAAATGACATTAAAAGTAAAAGGATATCAACTGAAATTAAAGTAACTAAATTCTTATTAGTGTGAGGGACAAGAATATAGAAGAAAATAGAGCAGATATAAAGAACTAAAATAAACCATAAGATTCCAATTGCTAGATGGATTTCAAAAGAGATAATTCCACTTGCAGGAAAACCAATAAACATCGCTAAAGGTTGGCTTAAAATAACAAATAGTACCGTTTCTCCAATAGTTTGAAAGGTTTTTCCGATATCAGCATGGTCCATCGCTAAAACCATAGAACCAATAAGAATGGTATTGATAAAGAAAACAACAATCATTGGGACGATAAGCTGTTTAGTTCTACGGATAATGCTTTCTTTAATGCTTCTTCCACGGTCTTTATAGTTATAACCAGTATAAAAGAAGAATGAACTAAGTAAGAACGGGAAGAAACAAGATAAAAGATTAAAAATAGTTAATCCTGCTGATGGATCAGGTA
>CAMOYS010000103.1 GCA_946630435.1 uncultured Caryophanales bacterium
GTTTTCTTTCTTACAGGCAATTTGTAAGACTGGGGTTTTATTAACGCTTTCAAGTAAACCAACGATAACATTCTTATTTAGTTCATAGGTTAAAGCGTCTTCAACATTAACATTAAAATAATTATCGATGATTTCTTTTACGCTTTTAGAGTTACGTGGGGTAACTAATTTATAATTCGACATAAATATCCTTTTCTAGGTTCATTAATTCTTCTGAACTGACAAAGTAAGATTTGTTACTATCTTTATGATGCTTTACATGTATAACATGGCCTTTAAATTTACGGGTCACTTCAAAATCAATATTAAGTTTAGGTTCAATCCTAATTCCATTAAGTTCTGGACGAATACCAAGCATGTATTGGGATAACGCTACAAAGGCCCAGGCAGCGGTACCGGTTAACCAAGAGTTTTTAGCTTCGCCATGATTAATTGCTTCTTTACCTGCAACCATTTGGGAATAAACATATGGCTCAGTGCGATGAATATCGCTTATATCTTCAATATAGGTTGGAGTGATTTCTTTATAATAGGTGAACGCTCTTTCAGGATTATTAGCGATACATTCAGCGATGATAATCCAAGGGTTATTATGGGAGAAGATACCACCATTTTCCTTATAGCCTTTTGGATAGGAAGATATTTCACCAAGTTCGAGATGATAATCTGAATAGCATGGAGAAAGTAAACAAATACCATACTTTGTATTTAGTTTTTCATATGTTGTATCTAAGGCTTTTTGGGCTAGGCCGTTTTCTAAACCTATACCTGCCATAACGCACATCCCTTGTGGTTCAATATAGATTTGTCCTTCTTTATTTTCGTCTGAACCAACTTTATTTTCATAGGAATCATACGCTCTTAAGAAGTGATCTTTATCGTAACCGTATTTATAGACGTTTTGTCTCATTAAGTCGACTTCTTGTAGGATTTTTGAATTTTCTAAACCTAAATGAGCAAGGATTTCCGCATATTCTTTACCGTATTTAACAAACATTCCAGCGATAAAGATTGATTCTGCGACACCACGGTCAATGGCGCTAAAGCATTGGAAAGATTCACCTGGATTTTCACTGAAACAGTTGAGGTTTAAGCAGTCGTTCCAGTCAGCGTGACCAATAAGAGGTAAACCATGTGGACCTTTATGAGTAATGATAAAGTTAACGGCTTTATCCATATGTTCTAAAAGAGTACCGGTTTCATCCTTATTAGATGAATAAGGGATAACTTCTTTTAAAATATCAAAGTCTCCGGTTTCGGATAGATAAGCATATGTAGCAGCAATAAGCCAAAGTGGATCATCATTAAATCCACCACCGATATCGCTATTTCCTTTTTTATCTAGAGGTTGGTATTGGTGATAAGTGGAACCATCTTTAAACATGATGGAAGCAATATCTAAGATTCTTTCTCTAGCTAGTTCTGGTTTTAAATGTACAAAGCCTAATAAGTCTTGGCAGGAATCTCTAAAGCCCATTCCCCTACCGATGCCACTTTCATAATAAGAAGCACTACGGGAAACATGATAAGTCATCATCACTTGATATTGATGCCAGACATTAGCCATATTATTGAGCTTTTCATCATCGCTCTTTATGGTAAATTTTTCCAAAAGAAGGGACCATCTAGCCTTTAATTCGTTAAATGCCTTATCAACATTAGCGACATCGCTATATTTTTGAATGACTTTATAAGCGACTTCTTTGTTTAATGAGCCATCTTTTAAGAACTTTTTATCTTTATCATTTTCGGCGTAACCTAGCATAAAGATAATTACTTTAGATTCGCCTGGTTTAAGAATTAACTTAATTTGATGGAAGGCAACTGGGGCCCAGCCTGACGCTACTTTATTGGATAGATTTCCTTTATTTACTTCTACTGGATTATCATAATCATGATGAAGTCCTAAGAAAGTATCGCGGTCTGTTTCAAAAGAAACAGTTTCTTCATTAGTAGCGAAGTAACTATAGTGATTTCTTCTTTCACGGTATTCGCTTTTATGATAGATAACGCTTGGCTCAGTTTCGACTTCTCCAATTGAGAAGTTTCTTTGGAAGTTAGTCATATCATCAAGAGCGTTCCATAAGCAGAACTCTACTCCTCCATATAAGGAGATTTCTTTTACTTCCTTAGAGTTATTTGTGAGAGTTAATTTATTAAGTTCAACGTTATCTTCATTTGGAATAAAGCAGAGTAAATCCATTAAAAGGTTATTTTTACTAGTGATAAAGCGAGTGTAATTTAGTCCAACATGACATGTATAGCTATCAAGTTCCACTTTTCTTGGATAAAAACATGGGGAGAATATTTCTTTTCCATCATCAATATAATAAAGTCTTCCATTATTATCTCTAGTTGGGGAGTTATAGAAAAATCTCGTGATTCTTCTTAATTTAGCGTCCTTATAGAAGGAATAGCCACCACCATGATTGGAGATAAGTGAAAACATCTCACCGTTAGTTAAATAATTAATCCAAGGAAGAGGAGTATTATAACTAGTGATTACATATTCTTTATTTTCTAAGTCAAAATAACCAAATTTCATTTTATTCGTTAAAAGTTACAGAAACGATATCGATATCACCGCTTCGTTTCTTTTCGTCTCCATAGCAATTATCAATTAATAGTTGAATAACATCGATAACATCTTTTTCTACATCAGTGTATTTATCATCTACTTTCACTGTAATAGCAA
>CAMOYS010000104.1 GCA_946630435.1 uncultured Caryophanales bacterium
TAAAAGAAGCATCGTTAACATCGGCGATATCAGTTATCATCGCCACTTGAAAATCTTCATGCTGTGCATTTGCTAAATTTCCAAGCGAAAAAACAAGGCTAAAAAATATAATAGCGCTTATTAAAAAGGCAATGACGAATTTCTTCATGAGTATAATTGTAAGACAATTAGATTAGTTTGTTTAGATATAAAATAAGAGTGAATTTAATTTATCACTCTTATCAATAATTATTCGTAATAATATGATTGAGGAATATCAATCGTCGTTTCAAACGATAATTTGATTTCAAAAATATTCATTCCAAGCGCGTAAAACATATAAGTTAGATAACCACCTTGGAATTTAACGTTAGAACCAAAAGTATAAGTTAAATAACGATAAGTTCCATCATCTTCATCATATTCGTACTCTTTAAAATCAAACATATGAACATATACTTCTTGCGAGATACGATAAGTGTATTTGTCTTGAAGATTTAAACTAGTTTCTTCTCTTAAATAGCCTCCATTTAAATATTCATAAATATAGAAAGTAGAGCCGCTTTTTCTTTCATAATAAAGCTCACCATAATTAGAACGAACATAATATCCGTTTTTTGTGAAAGCTTCGACTGTTTCCACCCCTCCAGAATAGGATCTAAAGGTGTAATTATAGTTTTTATTAAATATGGAAGCGCCACCGTTTTTAAAAGAGTTCCAAGTAGATTCAGATACCTTTTCTCCTTTGGAATTAACATTAATTGGAGGATTAGAGTCTTTTAAGGTATGCGCTGGGACAATTTTCTTCGTTGGGCCAGTACTTGTTTGACTAGTTGTGGTGCTAGTTTTTGAAGTAGAAGTTCCTGTTGAAGTGGTGGAAGTATCTTCACTAGTTATTGAAGTTTCGGAAGTAGTTAAAGATTCTGAATCTAATTCAATAGAAGGATGTGTATTATTATCTCCACAGCCACCTAAAAGAAGTAAAGAAATCAAAGGTAATAACACGGTTTTCTTTTTCATAACAAAAATATTTTAAAGAATAAGGGTTATTGCTATCAATAAAAAGTGCGATATATTCCTAGAAATCCACTCTTTCGAGAAGCTTTGATGAGGCTCTATAGACAATAATGTGTAAGAGGATAGAAATAAGGATTGCTCCTCCTAATATTCCAAATTGGATACCGATATGTAAATCCATTAAAAATTCTAATCCTGGAATATAAGGTACACCAAGAGTAATACCAAAAATATAGATTACAAATCCGATAATTGTGAATAAGAATGACATTACAATTGAACGGCCTTTACGGTAATAAATAGGGAAGAAGATTAAGTCTGCTAAAGCGTAACCAACAAGAGCGATTCCTAAAACAAAGACATAGCTATTAAGTCCTAAACCAACACTATGAACCTTAGAAGGGTCTGGACTATTTGCAATGGCTAAATCGTTAATCGTTAAAGCAAGTGGATATAGGGCAGACATAATTAACATAAATGTTACTTGTAGGATAATAACGGTAATAATTCTTGCTAAAACAATATCTTTTTTACGAACTGGAAGTAAGGTGGAGTAAAGTAAATCATTACTTTGTTGACCTTTATTCGCTCCTAAAAAGAGGATTGGGTAGGCACTTAAAATATAAATAAAGCCAACACCTAAAGGATAAGAAGGGATAAGAATCATTAAAGGAAATAAAAATACAAAAAGGTAGCAGATTGGATGAACCGCTAAACGGAATTCTTTATAAATTAAAGCTTTCATTTTCAGTTTTACTCCTTTCAATATAGACCATAATTTGTTCTAAGTCTGGTTCAAGTGGTTCAATCTTATTTTGGATAAATAAATCTTTCTTAGATGCATCAATTAAACCTTCAATATGGTCATCAAATTCTTTATAAGAAATATATTCGTTAAGTAAGTTTTTATTCATGGATTTATCTTTGATAAATAAGTATGAATTAATAAAGTCAGGTTTAGTTCCAGTATAGATTAATTCTCCGTCATGAATATAACTGATATCGGTTGCACATTTATCTAAGTCAGAAGTAATGTGGGTGGAGAATAAAATCGCTCGATCTTTGTTTTTCACGATTGAGCGGAAGATATCTAATATTTCATCGCGAGAGACTGGATCAAGGCCTGAAGTTGGTTCATCAAGAATTAATAGTTCAGCGTGATGAGATAAGGCGATTGCAACACTATATTTAACTTTCATGCCGCTACTAAGTTCTTCGAGTTTCTTATCAATATCTAAATTAAATAAACGACAAGCTTCATTAAATTTCTCATCATCAAAGTTTTTATAGAATCTTTTAGTAACATTCATGAGCTGACGAATAGTTTTATTAGGGTAGTAATTGAGTTCGCTTAATGCAAACCCAATTCTTTGTTTATTTTCTAATTCGTTTTTGCTCATATCAGTATCAAAAGCAGAGATCTTGCCTTTTTCATAATGGACAAGATTCATAATGCATTTTAAAGTGGTGGTCTTACCTGCGCCATTACGACCGATAAAACCCATAATCTGGCCTGGTTTTACTTCAAAAGAAATATCTTTCAAGGTAAAAGAAGGATATTTTTTATATACGTTTTCAAGTTTTAATAATGTATTCATTTTTTGTTGTTCTCCATTATGTCATAAATAGAGTTTGCTTTTAAAATAGCGATTCCTCTTTGTTTATCACCTAAAACAAACAGGGTTTC
>CAMOYS010000105.1 GCA_946630435.1 uncultured Caryophanales bacterium
TTTGTGTACCTAAAACCTCTATTTTTCTATACTGTAGTAGTAAATATTGACCGTTTTACCTACACAAAGTATAATTTAGACATGGAAAGAATAATATATCACGGAAGCGAGTTTATCATTACTAAGCCAGAATATAAAAAAGGAAACATTCATAATGACTATGGCTTAGGGTTTTATTGTTCATCTAATAAAGATCTCGCTAAAGAGTGGGCTAGCCGTAAAAGTGGGTTTGGTTATGTTAATCGTTATTCTATCCGCGATGATAGATTAAAAATATTAGACTTAACTAAAGAACCATATAATAACGTTTTATATTGGGTGGCACTTCTTATTAATAATCGAACCTTATCCACTGATTTAAAAGATAACTTTCCACGCGAGATAAAATATTTAAAAGAGAAGTATCTTATTGATGTTAGTAACTACGATATTGTTATAGGTTACCGCGCGGATGATAGTTATTTCCGTTTCCCAGAGTCTTTTGTTAGAAGCGAAATCACCCTTGAATCACTTAATGAAATCTTTAACACAGGAAGACTTGGAAAACAATACGTAATAATATCCTTACGAGCGTTCAATCTCATTCATTTTTTAGATTATGAAGAAACATCTTTAAAAAGTAAAACTGACTATTATTCAAGAAAAGATAACGCGGATAAGGTCTATAAAGATTTATTAGATAAAGACCGCTACTCAAAGGGGACTAGACTAAAAGATCTAGTGATGGATTATGTCTAATTTAGATTTAAGAATGATTAAAGATACTTTCTCAAGGCTCTTTGTGCTTGCTAAACAAAACAAAATGAACCTTGAAGCTTTTTCAATTTCATTACTTAAAAGTGTATTCGTGGAAAAGATTGAAGATGATAAATACGATGATTATTTTAATAAATCTATATTAGATATCTTTTATGACATAAGTGGATATCAAATAGATAAAGACACTAGTTATGGGGTGTTTGATGATGCTTTTTGGTCAGGTTCTACTTATTTTGAACTCCACTTTATCTTAAAGAAATCATTTAGTTATCTATTTTTAAAACTTCCTTTACCTTTGATGCTTGATCTTTATAAAGTCTATCATGAGATGGATATTTCTCTTATGGTGAACTATTTTAAGAATCTAGAAGTTAAAAAGACAATTTTAAAATCATTATTAGAGATGTCTCATTCCTCAATTAGAAAAGTGAGCGAGACCACTAAAATTAAAGAGTCAACGTTAAATAAGTATGTCTCTAGTGATGAAACTTTATATAATGCCTCATTCCAAAATATAAATAAGCTTCAAAAATATTTTGATGTTCCTTATTCCTTATTTATTAATTAACTTTATAAATATAAAATAAGCGATATATAATAATTTCCGTATGAAAGTGGATAGACTCCTTTTACTTAATAACCTCGCTAAAAAGAGGGAGAAAGAAGGATATGATGTCATTAATGGTTCCATCGGAATGATGTATTTTGATGACGCGAAGTTACCAAAGAACACATTTATTAGAAATACCTTAAGTAAGCATATAAATGATAATGATCTAACTTACTCTTCTATCTCAGGAGAAGATGAATTTAGAACACTTTTCTTTAATTGGTTCTTTAAAGATACTTTCTCTAATGAGAATATTAGAACTTTAACCACTCAAGGAGGGACAGGGGCGATATTTTGTTCTACTGTCGCGGAGAACTTAATTCATAAAAATAATATCTACCTCTACCCTGATGTTGGTTGGCCTAACTATTATGGTATCGCTTCTTCTTATGAACTAGATTATATTGAATACCCTATCTTTAACGATAACCTTGAATTTAATATAACTGGGATACTAGAACTATTTAATAAACTTCTAAAAGAAAATAGACATATCTCTTTTGTTATTAATGATCCTTGCCATAATCCAAGTGGTTACTCGATGAATAATAAAGAATGGGATTTACTTGTTAACTTTATCTTAAATAACTGTAATACCTCTAACTTTGCTTTAATCGTTGACTGTGCGTATTTAGATTTCGCAGATAAAGATATTAGAGACTATGCGGTTAAATCGATTAAAAGGATTAGTGAGGTTACCACTGTTCACTTATGTTTATCTTCCTCTAAAACATTTGGCTTTTATGGGCTTAGATGTGGAGAGTTAGTTAGTATTTCTCCTGACACTAAGTTACTTGATGAACTAAGAGAGAAAACAATTAAGGTCGCTAGGGGCGCGTGGTCCACGCCTAACCATATGGCAATCAATACTTTAATTGAAGTTCTTTCCTCTCCTATAGGTAGAGAAGAAGTCACTAATGAAATTAAAGAATGTAATACAATAATAAAAGAACGCGCGAAGATAGTACTTACTGATAGTGATAAATATAATTTAAAGCACTTCCCTTACTCTAAAGGCTTCTTTATTACCTTTGTAATTGATAATGCGATTGAAGTAAGTGATGAACTAGTTAAAGAAGATATATATTTATCTCCTATTAGTGAGAAACATCTAAGAATCGCTTTATGTAGTGTGCCTACCTATAAACTTATTGGCTTAATGAAAAA